>NZ_CAWNWY010000008.1:0-140986 GCF_963878365.1 Photorhabdus sp. HUG-39
CCAACCTTCAGCGCCAGCGAGAATGGCGCTGATGACAAGAAAAATAACATCAATCAGCTCGTATTGACGATTGATGTCAGAACGAGTTTCTTTCACAACGGTTAAATGTTCAATCAGGGTCTGGTTCAGATTCATGGGCGAGTATTAAAAAGAAAAATAAGGAGAATGAGATCATATAATTACGGTTCATTCAAGGGGGGGTAAAAAAGTATGCTCGCGCCCTGCTATTCAAAGTGGGCTTTCTTACACAGTGAATTAATGTGTTTTTATATGACTATTTACTATTTTTCTTTGAGAAAACGTAAGGAGCAATAAATTCTTTTTTACATTGATCCAAATAATCCGCCCACCATTGTATCATTAATCGCCGTTCCTCCAAATGTTCAGATGTATGGATATAAGCAGCTCGGACACCATTACGCTCTGTGTGGCTCATTTGTCTTTCAACTGCATCTTTTGACCATAGCCCTGATTCAACTAAAGCGCTACAAGCCATCGCTCTGAAACCATGCCCGCATACTTCCGTTTTTGTATCATATCCCATCACTCGTAATGCATTATTTACCGTATTTTCACTCATAACTTTATTAGGATCATGGTCGCCGGGAAAAAGCCGTTCATTGTCCCCACTAAGCTCTTTAAGTTGCTGTAAGATATCTATTGCCTGATTACTCAACGGCACAATATGGGCTGATTTCATTTTCATGCCACGGTAAGAATAACGAACTCCTTCGATTGGATTTCGTTGACCAGGTATCTCCCACACTGAACTATTAAAGTCAATTTCATCCCATCGTGCAAAACGTAACTCACTAGAACGCACAAAAGTGAGTAAAGTCAGTACCACCGCTAAACGTGTAATTTTCCTGCCACGGTAATGACTTATACGTTCCAATAATTCAGGAAAGCAATTGGATGGCAATGCAGGATAATGTTTAGTTTTAGGCATGGTCAGCGCCCCGGCCATATCTATAGCCGGATTACTGTCGATAATGTCATTTTGTACAGCATAGCGCATGATAGCAGTTACCCGCTGTTGGAGCCGTTGAGCTACATCATGCTTTCCTGCATCATCCACCATTCGGATAGGTACTAATAGATGGCTAGTCTTTAACTGACGGATATCAATTTTACCAATATGAGGAAAGATGTATTGTTCAAGGCTGCGCAGTACACGCGCCCGGTTATAGTCACCCCACCGCTTATTACTGGAGTGCCATTTCCTAGCAATAGTTTCAAAATTGAATTCGCCTGATGCCTCAGCTTGTGTCTTTTTCTGTGTTGCTTTGGGATCTATACCACTAGCTATCAGTTTTTTAGCCTCATCACGTTTAGCTCTGGCATCAGCAAGAGAAATTACCGGGTAAACCCCAAATGCTAACCTGTCTTCTTTTTTATCAGTAGGTCGGCGGTATTTCATACGCCAGTATTTTGAACCTCTCGGAGTAATTTCCAGATACAACCCGCCACCATCAGCGAGTTTATAGGCTTTATCTTTTGGCTTTGCTGCCTCTATTTGCCTGGCATTGAGTTTCATGTTGGGGGCACATTATTAATCGAATCGGAAGATGCCCCCAATTATGCCCCCACAGATATGTGGATTGCAACGGACGATAATAGACCTTGATAGACTATTTTATTTGATTTATAAGGAGTTTTCTTGGATAAGTGGACTTTGGTGAACTGCTGTGAACATAGTCATGGTGCCGAAGGCCGGACTCGAACCGGCACACCCGAAGGCGGTTGATTTTGAATCAACTGCGTCTACCGATTTCGCCACTTCGGCACTGAAGTAGTATGCGGAAAACGAGGGCTATTATACCTGTCAGCGATCTGTTAGCAACTGTTATCCTTCTAACTTTGGTTTAAGTGTTGAAAAAAAGATCAAACCCATCTTTCAACACACATGCGCGTTCAATTACTGAACATCAAAACCCTAAATAAGTACACCTAGCAATATCTTTTCCACCTGAAATAGCACCTTCTCTACAATACCAGAGCAAAAACAACTCCTCTTGAGACGTTTTTTGCGACCATAGTTAGCTGAACCACCTGACGCTGATAGACAACCTATAATCACCTTATATAATCTCAGCATGATAATTCGCTATGAGGTAAATGGTTATGACGATTATTAGCTGGATTGGCGCCGGGATCTTTTTAGGCATTGTCATTGGTGCGTTGATGGCATTGTTTAAAAAGAATAAATAGCCGCTTTTGCTATCTTTATCCTGTTTGTGAATTCACTGGAAATATGCCTGATTGGTCAATTCAAAATGAATAAACAGTTTTTTAAGATCTTCTCTGTTTCTGCGATAGCGTTGGCTCTTACAGCCTGCTCTTCTTCAAACAAAATATATTCGGCAAAGTTTCTGCAACCCAAGAAACAACCATTGAAATGGGAAGTGTTCGAAGGAAATGCGAGAACTAAAAAGCTGGCTTCACAGTTGGTTGATCAGTATGCACAGGATATTTTCAACAGCAGCAATGCGCAAGGCATGGCGATGGTGGTGATTGATAATAATCAGACGGTTTACCGCAGTTTCGGTGAAACTCGTCCGGGAAACGGCATCCGTCCAAAGCCCGATTCAATCATCCGTATTGCCTCACTGACTAAGCTGATGACCAGTGAGGTTATGATCAAGCTCGAAGAGGATGAGGTTCTGCGTTCCACCGATCCATTGCAGGACTATAGCTATTATGGCGTGAAAGTACCCCAATACAGCCCTCTTCAACCTATCCGGTTGTTCCACCTGGCAAGCCATACCAGTGGCTTACCTCGTGAGCAGCCGGGAGGTAAATGGGGGCGCCCTGTTTTTGTCTGGCCTACACAAACCAATCGCTGGGCTTGGTTAAAAACAGCTCAATTAGATTCCGTACCAGGCACAACAGCATCTTATTCCAATTTGGCTTACGATTTATTGGCAGATGCACTCTCTAAGGCTACGGGTAAGCCATATACCCGTTTGTTACACGATAAGATCACCGGCCCTTATTACATGAAAGACACCACACTGACGCCAAGCCGTTCTCAGTGTGCTCGTTTGATGGAAAGTTATAAGCCAAGTCCATGCCTTAATGCGATTGCTGCGGCAGGCAGTGGGGGAATTTATTCAACGCCAAAAGATATGCAGCGTTGGATGCAGCAGTTTTTATCATCAGACAGTCAGTTACGTAAACAGACCGCAAGCCGTGAACAAGGTATTTATTTTAAGCGTTCCGCTCTAGCTTCAATTAAAGGGATGGATGTTGCCGGTCAGGCCGATGGCGTTGGCCTTGGTTGGGTTTATATGAACGGCCGTGGTGATATACCGGGTATTTATCAGAAAACCGGCGGCGGCGGTGGGTTCAATACGTATATGGCAATGATCCCTGAACAAAATATCGGAGTGTTTGTGGTGATCACTCGTAAACAACGTAGCCAGTTCAGTAGCGTAACAACGGGGGTTAATCAACTGGTAACTGCATTGTCGAGGAATCACCATCAAGCTTGAGCCTTTTACATCTTAAAATCGAGATGCTCAGGATAGGGTTTCTTAGCCAAAAACCCTATCCCTATATACCCGTCATCTTTCAAGTTGCCTCTGTGTTGGCTGCTCTCGCTCACCCCGGTCACATCGTTATCTATGCTCCCGGGGATTCACTCCCTTGCCGTCGCGATGCATCTTGAAATCCATAGGATATAGTTCCTCGATTTCTAAAAACTACTGTCTCTTAAGGAGTAAATAAATACTCACAGTAAGGAACAATAGGCTTGGTAACAGTGCCGCCAAAACCGCTGGCACGCTGTACACCAAGCTCAGTGGACCAAAGATCTCATTAAGTACATAAAATAGGAAGCCAAAGCTAATCCCTGTCACCATCCTCACTCCCATCGGCACACTACGCAGTGGTCCGAAGATAAAAGAGAGTGCCATCAACATCATTACTGCAACTGAAAGCGGCGCAAATATTTTTTTCCACATATTCAGTTGATAACGGCCTGATTCCTGTTCACTCTGCTTAAGGTACTTGATGTACTGATATAAGCCACTGATGGAAAGCGCTTCAGGCTCAAGTGCTACCACATTCAACTGTTCTGGCGTCAGGAGAATTTTCCAGTCAGCAGAAATACGTTGTGATCCGGTGATTTTTTTGCTGTCTGTCAGATCAGATTCTTCCACCTGAGAAAGCTTCCACAGGTCGTTATCCTTATCATAAACCGCACTGGCTGCATACTTTACAGAGAGTAGTTTTTTATCATCACTAAAATGATAGATGTTGACGCCTTTAATCTCGGTATCACTCACAATCCGCTGGATGTAGATAAAATCGTCCCCATCTATCGTCCACATACCTTTATTTGTTGAAACCAGAGAACCACCAAGCATCTTCTGAGCCCGGTAATTACGCGCCATCTGTTCACCTTGTGGCGCAACCCACTCTCCGATAACCATAGTCAGGATCACCAACGGAATAGCCGTTTTCATCACTGAGCCAGCAATCTGCATACGGGTAAATCCAGAAGCTTGCATAACCACCAACTCACTACGGGTTGCCAGCGTACCAAGCCCCAGTAAGGCGCCAAGCAAAGCTGCCATCGGGAAGAATATCTGAATATCTTTCGGCACACTTAACAAAACATAAAGACCAGCAGAAATAGTAGTATATTCCCCCTGTCCCACTTTTCTTAACTGCTCAACAAACTTAATAATACCGGAGAGTGATACCAGCATAAACAGCGTCATCAGAATAGTCTGTAGAATAGTCCGACCGATATAACGATCCAATACACCAAACATCAGGCTACTCCTCTGCCGTTGAAACGAGCCCGGACCCTACGCACCGGCAACGTATCCCAAATATTGAGAACCAGCGCCAACATCAGATAAGTCCCATTAGTCAGCCACATCCAAATCATCGGGTCCAATTTGCCTTTACTACCGTTAGAACGCAGAGAGCTTTGCAATAAGAAGAAAATCAGATAAAGCAACATTGCGGGCAACATGCTTAACACTCGCCCTTGACGTGGGTTCACCACACTTAACGGTACTACCATCATAGCCATAATTAGTACCGAGAGCACCAAAGTCAAACGCCAATGGAACTCAGCGCGGGAGTCCTTATCATTATCCTGCCATAACTGGATAATAGACTTCTGTTCAACTTTATTATTATCTACGATTGAAGTCTGATGCCCGATAATCGCTTGATAATCACGGAACTCAGTGATCCTAAAATCACGCAGCATTGCAGTGCCTTCGTAACGCGTACCATAATTAAGGACGACCACCTGTTTGCCATCAGGTCGCTCCACCATATGCCCGCCATTAGAGATCACCACGGAAGGACGCTGGTTATCAACGGGGCGAAGTTGGGCAAGGAATACGTTTTCAAATTTATTGCCGTGCACGTTGCCAATATAGAGCACCAGATTACCATCCTCGGAAGGTTTGAACCTCCCTTCCATGATCGCTGCCAAGCTTGGGTTAGCTTTAGCATCAGCCACCACCTGTTCTTGATATTTCGAGGACCACGGCATGACCCAAATGACATTCACTGCCGCTAGCGCGGAAGTTAACAACGCCAGAATAAGCGCCGAAACCACCAGCACACGCTTGCCCAAACCACACGCATGCATAACAGTAATTTCACTTTCAGTATAGAGTTTACTGAAAGTCATCAATACCCCAAGAAACAGACTCAGGGGCAAAATCAACTGCGCCATTTCAGGCACACCTAATCCTAACAAGGATAAAACTAAATTTGCCGGGACGTTTCCTTCCACTGCGGCACCCAAAATTTCAACTAATCTCTGACAGAAAAAGATCAGTAAAAGGATAAAGAGTATCGCAACTTGGCTTTTCAGGGTTTCCCGTACCAGATATCTAATGATGATCACGCTTATTACGCCTGTGAAAACTTGTCTTTTTGCAGGAAAATCGCTAACTTCATTGTATATATACCATTTATTATGTGCATCAGTTTGGCTTCCTCACTGCTAAAATGATATCGAAGCATTCCATATTTAGGTTCCCAGTCAGAACATACTTATATAGTTAGCTAAATAATAACAAACAGTGCGTTTAGCTTAACATAAATAGTTAATTTTCTATGGGGTAGATTAATGCGAAACGCTATATTTTAGCGATAGCATCCGTCTTTGTCTTTAAGATTCAGGAGAACGCATGGAGTTTAGTGTAAAAAGCGGTAGCCCGGAAAAACAACGTAGTGCATGTATCATTGTCGGCGTTTTCGAACCTCGCCGCCTTTCCTCTATCGCTGAACAACTTGATAAAATAAGTGACGGTTACATCAGTGCATTGCTGCGCCGCGGTGAACTAGAAGGCAAAGTTGGTCAATCACTGTTGCTGCATCATGTTCCCAATGTGTTATCTGAACGTATTCTGCTTATCGGCTGTGGTAAAGAGCGCGAATTGGATGAACGCCAGTATAAACAGATTATTCAGAAAACTATCAATACTCTCAATGAAACGGGGTCAATGGAAGCTGTTTGCTTCTTAACAGAATTGCATGTCAAAGGCCGCAATAATTATTGGAAAGTGCGCCAAGCGGTAGAAACAGCAAAAGAATCTCTCTATGTTTTCAACCAGCTAAAAAGTAATAAAAATGAGTTGCGCCGCCCACTGCGTAAAATGGTTTTCAATGTTCCGACCCGTCGGGAGCTAACCAGTGGTGAACGTGCCATCCAACACGGCCTTGCTATTGCTGCCGGTATCAAAGCGGCCAAAGATCTTGGTAATATGCCACCCAATATCTGTAATGCCGCTTATCTGGCTTCTCAGGCACGCCAGCTCGCAGATTCGGCCAATAGCCATATTACAACAAAAGTGATTGGTGAAGAGCAGATGAAAGAGCTAGGCATGAATGCCTACCTGGCTGTCGGTCAGGGTTCTCAGAATGAATCTCTGATGTCAGTCATGGAATATAAAGGCAGTCCTGATAAAAATGCCAAACCCATCATCTTGGTTGGAAAGGGGCTGACTTTTGACTCAGGCGGTATTTCAATCAAATCTGCGGGTGGCATGGATGAGATGAAATACGATATGTGTGGGGCTGCAACAGTTTATGGCGTGATGCGTGTGGTTTCTGAGCTACAATTACCGCTCAATGTCATCGGTGTCATAGCAGGCTGTGAGAATATGCCAGGAGGGCGCGCTTACCGGCCTGGAGATATTTTAACCACCCTATCTGGTCAGACTGTCGAAGTGCTCAATACCGATGCCGAAGGCCGTCTGGTTCTGTGCGATGCGTTAACTTACGTTGAACGTTTTGATCCAGAATTGGTCATTGATATCGCTACACTGACCGGTGCTTGCATAACAGCTCTTGGTAATCATTACAGTGGATTGCTATCCAACCATAATCCCCTGGCCCATGAGTTACTCAATGCTTCAGAACAATCCGGTGATCGCGCATGGCGCCTACCAATGACCGATGAATTTTTTGAGCAAATCGATTCTAATTTCGCTGATCTGGCGAATACCGGTGGCAGTGGGGGTGGCGCGATTACCGCCGCCTGTTTCCTGTCCCGCTTCGCAACAAAATATCACTGGGCACATCTGGATATCGCGGGTACGGCCTGGCGTTCAGGTAAAGCAAAAGGCGCAACAGGTCGCCCGGTTGCACTACTGTCACAATTCCTGTTAAATCGGGCAGGAAGTACCGGTATCAATAACGACGATTGATTTGATTCCTCTCTTAGTTTAAAAGGGCATTTGACAATGCCCTTTCTCCGTAACAGAGACATTATGAAAAGTGCCACGTTTTATTTACTGGAACAGCCATCACCTCAAGCAGATTTGCAAGCGCACGAATGGCTGGCATGCCAGTTTGCGGCTGACCAATGGCGAGCAGGAAAACGGGTGCTAATTGCCTGTGAAAATCAGCAACAGGCAGAAAAGTTAGATGAAGCCTTATGGCAACGGGAGCCTCATCAGTTCGTCCCACATAATCTTGCGGGTGAAGGGCCAAGATATGGCGCACCAGTTGAGTTATGTTGGCCGCAAAAACGGGGAAATGCTCCCCGTGATATCCTAATAAATCTGTTGCCGCAATTTGCAGACTTTGCCACCGCTTTCCATGAAGTGATAGACTTCGTTCCTATAGATGAAAATTTGAAACAGTTGGCGCGTGAACGATATAAATCATATCGCAGCGTCGGCTTTAATTTGACCATGGCAACGCCGCCAACATACTAAGTATCAAGATAAAATGGAAAAAACACCCGCAATTCAAACGCAAGCCGAGCCATCTCTCGATAAAACGTACAATCCTAAAGAAATTGAGCAGCCTCTCTATAACCATTGGGAGAAAAGTGGTTACTTCAAGCCTAACGGCGATACCCGCCGTGAGAGTTTCTGTATTGTTATCCCGCCACCAAACGTGACCGGCAGCCTGCATATGGGCCATGCGTTTCAGCAAACCATTATGGATACCATGATCCGTTATCAACGAATGCAGGGTAAAAATACTTTATGGCAGTCCGGTACTGACCACGCAGGTATTGCTACTCAAATGGTGGTTGAGCGCAAGATCGCAGCAGAAGAAGGCAAAACCCGTCACGATTATGGCCGTGATGCATTTATCGATAAGATTTGGCAGTGGAAAGCAGAATCCGGCGGCACGATTACCAATCAGATGCGTCGTCTGGGCAACTCCGTTGACTGGGAGCGCGAGCGTTTCACTATGGATGAAGGTCTATCCAACGCCGTAAAAGAAGCCTTTGTCCGTTTGTATCGAGAAAATCTCATTTATCGCGGTAAACGTTTGGTTAACTGGGACCCGAAATTGCACACTGCAATTTCCGATCTGGAAGTTGAGAACCGTGAAGTTAAGGGTTCTATGTGGCATCTACGTTATCCATTGGCCGATGGTGTCACAACCGCAGAAGGGAAAGATTACCTGATCGTTGCAACTACCCGGCCTGAAACTATGCTAGGCGATACCGGCGTAGCAGTTAACCCAGAAGATCCGCGCTATAAAGATTTAATCGGCAAAGAAATTATTCTGCCATTAATTAACCGTCGCATTCCTATTATCGGTGATGAACATGCGGATATGGAAAAAGGTACCGGTTGCGTAAAAATTACGCCTGCCCATGACTTCAATGACTATGAAGTCGGTAAGCGCCATGCCCTGCCGATGATCAATATCATGACTCTTGATGGCAACATCCGCCATAAAGCAGAAGTTTTCGATACTCATGGCGAGATTTCTGACACTTACAGCTCTGATATTCCGGCTGAATATCAAGGCATAGAGCGTTTTGCTGCCCGTAAAGCTATCGTGGCAGAGTTCGAAAGACTGGGCCTGCTGGTTGAAATTAAAGCTCATGATCTAACCGTTCCTTATGGCGATCGCGGCGGTGTGGTTATTGAACCTATGCTGACTGATCAATGGTATGTCCGTACTGCGCCTCTGGCGAAAGTGGCTATCGAAGCCGTTGAAAATGGTGATATCCAGTTTGTGCCTAAGCAATATGAAAATATGTATTACTCCTGGATGCGCGATATTCAGGATTGGTGTATCTCTCGCCAATTATGGTGGGGCCACCGCATCCCGGCATGGTATGACGCCAACGGTAATGTCTATGTTGGCCGCAGTGAAGAAGAAGTGCGTCGTGAAAATAATCTGGGCACAGATATCTCTTTAAACCAAGATGAAGATGTACTGGATACCTGGTTCTCTTCCGGTTTATGGACTTTCTCTACCCTTGGTTGGCCTGAACAAACTGACGCGCTGAAAACTTTCCACCCAACCGATGTGTTGGTGAGTGGCTTTGATATCATCTTTTTCTGGATTGCCCGTATGATCATGATGACCATGCATTTCATCAAAGATGAAAATGGCAAACCTCAGGTTCCCTTTAAGACTGTTTACATGACCGGTCTTATCCGGGATGAAGAAGGTCAGAAGATGTCCAAATCCAAAGGAAATGTTATTGACCCACTGGATATGGTTGACGGTATTTCTCTGGAAGAACTGCTGGAAAAACGCACCGGCAATATGATGCAGCCCCAGTTGGCTGAAAAAATCCGCAAACGTACCGAAAAACAGTTCCCGGCAGGTATTGAAACGCATGGTACCGATGCCCTGCGCTTTACGTTAGCAGCGCTGGCCTCAACAGGTCGTGATATCAACTGGGATATGAAACGCCTGCAAGGTTACCGTAATTTCTGCAACAAATTATGGAACGCTAGCCGCTTTGTTCTGATGAATACAGAAGGTCAGGATTGCGGCCAACATGGCGGCGAAATGGCGCTATCGTTGGCTGATCGTTGGATTCTGGCTGAATTTAACCAGACAGTAAAAGCCTACCGTGAAGCACTAGACACATATCGTTTCGATATGGCGGCCAATATTCTTTATGAATTCACTTGGAACCAGTTCTGTGACTGGTATCTGGAGCTCTCTAAACCGGCAATTAACAAAGGTTCAGAAGGAGAAGTTCGTGGTGCCCGTCATACGCTGATTGAAGTTCTGGAAGGATTACTGCGCTTGGCTCACCCGATTATTCCATTTATCACCGAAACCATCTGGCAGCGAGTGAAAATGGTGAAGGGAATTGAGGCAGATACCATTATGCTGCAACCGTTCCCAGAATTTGCTCAAGAAAAAACTGATGAACTGGCACTGACCGATCTGGAATGGATTAAGGAAGCGATTATTGCAGTACGTAATATCCGTGCTGAAATGAATATCGCACCGGGTAAGCCACTGGAAGTTCTGCTGCGTAATGCCGATGCTGGCGCACAACGCCGTGTAGCAGAAAATCTGAATTTTATTCAGGCAATGGGCCGCTTATCTTCTGTGACTCTTCTGTCTACGGGTGAAGAAGCACCGATTTCTGTCACTAAATTGATTAATGGTGCAGAAGTATTAATCCCAATGGCTGGCTTAGTCGATAAAGAAGCTGAACTAAGCCGCTTAAATAAAGAGATTGAGAAGCTGGATAAAGAGATTGGCGCCATTGAAAGTAAGCTGTCAAATGAAGGCTTCGTTAGCCGTGCGCCCGAAGCCGTTGTAGCCAAAGAGCGTGAACGTCTGGCAAGCTGCAATACATCCAAAGAGAAGCTGCTGGCTCAGAAAGAAACAATTGCCGCGTTGTAATATCTTCAAAAAGTAAATTCTCACCAAAGCCACTGACAATGAATTGCTGTGGCTTTTTAATTTAAATAGTAAACGATAAAATTAATAATAAAATATAAATTCAACTCATTCTATATAAACATCATCAAAAATATTGAAAATAACAACACCTACCTCCTTAATATAAGTGAATATTTATTTTATTCATTTTTAAATTTACATATCTTAAATGACAATATGATATAATTTTATTTTATATATAAATCATTATATTTAGCATATTATACAGAGAGTAAAATCATATAAACACATTATTACAAGTAAAAAGGAAACCAATAATGTAATTCTAGTCCAATTAAATACTCAATTATTTATTGTTATGAACAATTTATTTCAGCGGGAATTATTAAGGTAATAATAAATTAATTCACTAATTTATAACTACCCGAAGAAACAAAATGAAAACACTTCTTACCCTATTATTGGCAAGCACTATCCAATTCGGTCTCGTATATTCAGCTAATGCAGAAACAACCCTTGATAAGATTAAATCCACCGGCACATTCAGAATAGCAACGGAAGGCGCTTATCCACCATTCACTTATCGCGATGCCTCGGGTACTTTAACTGGCTTCGATGTCGATATTGGCCGTGAAATTGCACACCGATTGAATGTCAAACCAACATTTATTGAAGGAAAATGGGACGGACTTATTGCCGGGCTGGATGCCGGACGTTCTGATGCAGTAATTAATCAAATTGCAATTACACCTGAGCGCAAGAAAAAATATGACTTCTCCATCCCCTATATCACATCGCAAGCGGTACTTATCATTAATAAAGATAATAATAACATAAAAAAATTCAGCGATTTAAAAGGCAAAACCTCAGCACATACTCTAACCAACAACTTCGCCCAAATAGCCAGAGATAATGGCGCAGAAATTATCGGCACTAATGGATTTAGTCAAGAAATCGAACTGGTTAGTACCGGCAGAGCCGATGCCACTATTAATGATAGCCTATCTTATCTGGACTATAAGAAGCATAAGCCAAACGCACCAGTAAAAATTGTTGCAGCAACCCCCAATGCAGGTCAAACAGCGGTTTTGCTCCGCAAGGGCGAGTCAGAACTAAAAGTTGCTATTGATAAAGCAATAACTGACATCAAAACCGATGGCACTTACCAGCGTATCTGGACTCAATATTTTGGCGATAATCTTCCCAAATAAGTGAAAGATTATCTTATTCAGATAGACAGTTCCCTAAAAGTTGAATACAAACGCTAACCAGGGAACTTTATCATCAACCGTGTTGAATCGAGTAATCAAAAAATATTTTAGCCAAATATTATATATATTAATTTATATAAATTTTTTTATATATCCAAAATAACCATATGATATAACTTTATTTTATATATATAAATTGACAGCTTGCAATATGATATTTAAAAAAATCACATATAAATATATTGTTATATTACACACAATAGGGAAAATATATGGAGCCCTCCTGGTTTAATCTAGTACTCGATTCTTTTTGGCCTATGCTTTATGCGGGCTTTACTTTCACTATTCCACTAACTCTTATTACCTTTACTCTCGGTATCATACTGGGTTTTATTGTTGCGCTCATCCGGCTTTATGGGCCGAAACCACTTATTGCTGTCGCCAAATTCTATGTATGGCTGATCCGCGGCACACCGTTGCTGGTACAACTGTTTCTTATTTTTTATGCCTTACCTAGCATTGGCATTACGTTAGGCGCATTTACCTCGGCAGTGATTGGTTTCACGTTAAATATTGGCGCCTATACCTCTGAGATAATTCGCGCCACTTTATTGTCTGTACCAAAAGGGCAGTGGGAAGCGGCTTATTCTATCGGCATGAGCTGGACACAATCATTGCGTCGGATCATTCTACCTCAAGCCGCAAGAATCGCTATCCCACCACTCTCAAACACATTTATTTCACTGGTGAAAGATACTTCACTAGCCTCAGTCATTACCGTACCGGAGCTTTTCCTTGCTGCACAACGTATTGCAGCGGTGACTTATCAACCTCTCATTCTTTATACTGAGGCGGCAATACTTTATCTGATAATCAGTTCAGTATTGTCATCACTACAAGCCCATCTGGAAAAGAAGTTTTCGCAAAAGAGTGACACACAGGAATTAAAAGATGATTCAACTCTCCGGCATTGAAAAAAGTTTTGACGGGCAAAAGGTCCTGAAAAAAATCGATCTTACCATTGAGGAAGGCAGCCTGACCGCACTGATTGGCCCGTCTGGAAGTGGCAAAAGCACGCTATTACGCTGCATCAACTTATTAGAAACTCCCCAGGCTGGAAAGCTCCAGATCGGCAATGAAAGCATGACCTTCACCGGCAAAGGACGGATTGCTCACAAGGATATACAACAGATCCGCCAACAAACCGGCATGGTGTTTCAAAACTTTCAGCTTTTCCCTCACCTCACCGTGATTGAAAACATCATGGAAGGGTTAATCTGGGTTCAGAAATGGTCACGTGAACAGGCCAAACAACGAGCGCTTGAACTACTGGAAAAGGTTGACATGTCACACAAGGCCGATGTCTTTCCAACCACACTATCCGGTGGTCAGCAACAGCGCGTAGCGATTGCCAGGGCACTGGCACCTTCACCTAAAGTGTTATTATGCGACGAGCCAACTTCCGCACTTGATCCGGAATTATCACAGGAAGTTGTTGCCGTATTAAAGCAATTGGCCAAAGAGGGAACTACAATGTTAATGGCTACCCATGATCTGCGTTTGGCAGCAAATCTTGCCCACGACGTCATATTTTTAGAATCCGGGGAGATCGTCGAATCGGGAACGTCGAAAACGATTTTCACTCGCGCCCTTAAACAACGTACTGTGGAATTCGTTTCAACCTTAACCAATACTTTACCGGATTGGGAGATATAACCCACCGTTAAAATAACCTTGCCGTCATTGATCTTACCATCAAATAGATTTCTTAACAGTTTGGAGAAAGAAAATGAAAATGTTGTTTACCGCATTATTAGCGGGTGTCATTCAATTCGGTATTGCATATTCTGCTAATGCAGAATCTGGCCTTGATAACATTAAATCAGCAGGCGTATTCAAAATTGCTACCGAAGGAACCTATCCACCATTTACTTATCACGATGCTTCAGGAGCCTTAACTGGATTTGATATTGATATTGGCCGCGAAATCGCACGACGTCTGAATGTCAAAGCCCAGTTTACCGAAGGCAAGTGGGATGGGCTTATTGCCGGGCTTGATGCCAAACGCTATGACGCGGTACTCAATCAGGTCGCTATTACTCCAGAACGCAAAAAGAAATATGACTTTTCCGCACCGTATATCATATCTAAAGCCGTACTTATCACCCGGCAAAATAATGACAGTATAAAAACGTTTAGCGATCTGAAAGGTAAAACCTCAAGTCATAGCTTAACCAGTAATTACGCCCAGTTAGCAAAACGTTTCGGTGCGGAAATCGTCCCTACCGAAGGATTTAATCAGGCAATCGATTTAGTTGCTACGGGCAGGGCTGATGCCACTATCAACGATAATCTGTCCTATCTCGATTTTAGGAAACACAAACCCAATGCACCGGTAAAAGTTGTCGCGTCCGAACCCAATGGCGATCCAGTCGGTGTGCTAATTCGTAAAGGCGAGCCAGAATTACAAGCCGCTATCGATAAGGCACTAGCCGATATCAAAGCCGATGGCACCTATCTACGCATTTCCACTCAATATTTCGGTACTGATGTTTCTAAATAAGAAAATAACCGCCTCTTCCTACAAGAGGTGGTTATCTATTTATCAATTAATTATCTCTCTTTTTACATTCAAAAAATTTCAATCATTATGAAATTAATCTCTTCTCGTTAACGATTATTTTAAATATATATTCAATGCAGTTATTAATTAATTTACCTTAATCACAATTAAATAATTAAAATATTTATTTCGGTGTAAAAACATCATTTAATAACAATAATTTATTTCCCTATTAGTATTCTATCCTTATCTATTGGAATATTAATTCTCATACTGTCAACCTCAAAAATTATCACGCTATTCTGTTAAAGATTTTACTCATTCCATAGTAAAATCTCAGGCCGTTACTATTAAACCGGCTAACAGATTAAAACAACATTAAGGAACTGCAATATGAGTCGTTACAATTCTGCAATTAACCGAAATACCCCATCTGTCAGCGTACGAGATAATCGAGGATTGAATATACGTACGCTGGAATACCTGCGTACTCAAATTGATGAAACCAATAGCAACGAATTGATCACGCGTTATCAATTTAATACTCAAGGATTTCAAGTAAAAAGCACGGACCCACGTAGATATAAAAATCAGAGTGGCTCAAACTTCACTCGTATCTTTAGTCTCGCTGGTAATACTCTGCGTGAAGAAAGTATCGATGCTGGCCGAACCATTACCTTGAACGATATCGAAGGCCGTCCAGTACTGACTATCAATGCAATCGGCACCCGTCAGACCCATCACTATGAAGGTAATACCTTGCCCGGCCGCTTGCTGGCTGTCACCGAGTCAATACAAAAGAACGAGAAAACTACAGAGCGCTTTATTTGGGCAAACAATACAGATGCAGAGAAAAACCAGAATCTCGCCGGGCAATGTATACGCCATTATGACACGGCGGGGCTGGTACAATTGGAAAGTTTGTCCTTAACCGGCGCGGTCTTATCACAATCCCGTCAATTAATAGCCGACGATCAGGAAGCTGATTGGCGCGGTGATGATGAAAATAGTTGGCGTACAAAACTGAATGACAACATATTCACGACTCAAAATAAAACTGATGCTATTGGTGCTCTACTAACCCAAATCGATGCCAAGGGAAATATACAGCGGCTAGCCTATGATATAGCAGGTCAATTGAAAGGTAGCTGGTTAACATTAAAAGGACAATCCGAAAAAGTTATTGTGCAGTCTATTACCTGGTCAGCAGCCGGACAAAAATTACGAGAAGAACACGCTAATGGCGTTATTACGGAATATACCTATGAACCAGAGACCCAACGATTAATTAACATTACAACCCGCCGGATTAAAGATAGTACAAAACCACTACAGGATTTACGTTATGAATATGATCCCGTTGGCAATGTGATCAATATTCGTAATGATGCAGAAGCAACCCGATTCTGGCGTAATCAGAAAATAGTACCGGAAAATGCGTATGCCTATGATTCTCTGTACCAACTCACCAAAGCAACCGGCCGCGAAATGGCTAACATTGGTCAGCAAGGAAGCCAGCTTCCTCCTTTAATTACCCCTCTTCCTATCGATGACAACACCTATACTAACTATACTCGCACTTATACTTACGACGATAGCGGCAACCTGACACAAATCCGGCATAGTGCTCCAGCAAGTAACAATAACTACACCACAAATATCACTATCTCAAACCGTAATAACCGTGGTGTCCTGAGCACGCTCACCAACGATCCCAATCTCGTTGATACATTCTTTGATGCTGGTGGTCATCAAACCAGTCTGTTATCAGGGCAATCCTTAAACTGGACTCCACGAGGAGAGCTACAACAAGTGAACCAAAGTGGTAACACCGCACACCAGTGGTACCGCTATGACAGTGACGGAATACGGCTACTGAAAATAAATGCACAACAAACATCCAATACCACGCAACAACAACGAGTTACTTACCTGCCAGGATTGGAATTACACACCACACAAAGCGGTGCCAATATCACTGAAGACTTGCAAGTTATTGCTGTCGGGCAAGCAGGAAGAGCACAAGTACGCGTACTACACTGGGAAAAGGGCCAACCTACCGGTATAAATAACGATCAAATCAGATATAACTACGATAATCTTACACACAGCAGCGAATTAGAACTGGATATTCATGGAGAAATTATCAGTTGGGAAGAGTATTACCCCTATGGCGGCACCGCAGTATGGGCGGCGAGAAACCAAGTTGAAGCCGGTTACAAAACCATTCGTTATTCAGGCAAAGAGCGTGATGCAACGGGACTGTACTATTACGGCTACCGTTATTATCAACCGTGGGCCGGTAGATGGTTAAACACTGACCCGGCTGGAACAGTAGATGGCCTGAATTTGTACCGTATGGTAAGAAATAATCCAATGACTGGCATAGATGAAGATGGGCGTATATTTAAAACCGTAGCAACAGGTGCATTAGGCGTTGGCGGTATAGCATACGAACTGTATAAACATAAAAATCAACAAGTTGAAAGACCTCAGATGCCATCTCCTGCTTCTGAATCCTATGGTGATCAACAAGTCAGCAAAATCACTCAAAAAGCGAGTGCTTTAAAAGCAAACTATGACCCGATTAAGCAGATGGCCCATAACATAACGGGACGCAAAGAAGCCGCAGAACATCTCGCACAGGGACAAGTCCCTGGCGCTCAAGCAATAAAAGAAGGAGCAAGTTTAGTCGCAGCTGCCGGAGAGTTTGCCGCGGCTGGCGATGTAGGTGAACTCAACAAAACCGCGCTAACAAAAGCCGCCGGCACCGACGCAATTAATAATTTTAGTCTCACCTTGGACGGTATAAAAAAGGTATTTAAGGCAGGTGCGGCTACCGCTACCGTCACCCCAGAAAAATTGGAAGAGCTGCAAAAAACAACTGATGATTTAAAAGAGGTCGCAACAGATACGCTAATTACCGGGGCATCGCTAGGTGCAACGGTCGGCGCCACACTGGATACCGCCGCCGCAGTTGTGCCACATCCGGTAGCAAAAGTAGCATTCAAAGGTCTGTCATTGGCATGGAAAGTTACTGGAATTGTTCACACCGCAGAAGAATTAAGCGAACTTGCAGAAAAACATAAGGATCTGGTTTCTAATGAGCTAGGACAAGAATTAAAAAGGGAAGTCACCGAAGCAAACCAAATTAGGAGAGGAACTATTCTTTCAAAAGTCAGGGAACATGGTTTGATAAGATAGTCTATTTTAAATGCAATGGTCCTTATTCGCCAAAGCAGATAAGGACTATTTTGTTTTGAATCATATGTATCAATCACGACCAGAACTAACACAGGATTCTTAATATACTGATTATACCCGTCATCTTTCAAGTTGCCTCTTTGTTGGCTGCACTCACTCACCCCGGTCTCATCGTTATCTATGCTCCCGGGGATTCGCTCCCTTGCCGTCGCGATGCATCTTGAAATCCATAGGGTATATACTAATGAAGTCTACTCTCACCCTGCTCCGGCAAATCATCTTCATCTTGCTCATCAGGATCTTCGAAGTAAGTGCCCCAACCGTCATAATTAATGCCAATTTTTTCAGCCAGATTCACTAACTGTTCAACCTGGGCATCGATCAGTTCTGCATTCAATCCACACTCACTGATAACATCACAACACATCAGAATAGTACCATCTTCGACTTCCAATTCTTCCGCATCAGTCACTTCATAACCCAGTTTAAAGGCTTCAACCGCAGCCTTTTCCAACAGACTAAAATCCTCAGCAGAAAAGTGATGCTCAATGGTATAAAGTGCATCTGGATCACTACCATCTTCCAGTAATTCTTCAATAATAAGCCGCGTTTCTTCGCGTTGTTCTTCTAAGTCTCTTTGATTTGCCATACCTAATATCCTCAAGCAGTTGGCCGTCCCAATACTCATTCTCCCACACCACAGGCGGGCTAACCACTGTTTACATCAAAGAAATCCAATACGGAGTTGAAATTGCATTTTTATAGATATAGATTGAATTTAAATGCAAACAATAAATACGGAGACACCAAACAATGAATCCGTTCCATCAGCGTCATTTCCTAAGGTTACTTGATTTTTCCTCAGCAGAAATTCATGCCTTGTTAAGACTATCTGCTGAATTAAAATCGACTAAAAAATCTGGTACAGAAAAAGCCCTGTTAACAGGCAAAAATATTGTGCTGATTTTTGAAAAAGATTCCACCCGTACCCGCTGTTCATTTGAAGTGGCAGCTTACGATCAAGGAGCAAATATCACCTACCTCGGTTCCAGTGGCAACCAGATTGGTCATAAAGAATCGATCAAAGATACCGCCCGTATACTTGGCCGTATGTATGACGGTATTCAATATCGCGGCTATGCCCAGACAATCGTTGAATCACTGGCAAAATATGCAGGTGTTCCGGTATGGAATGGGCTAACAGATGAATTTCACCCTACTCAGCTACTGGCAGATCTGCTAACTATTCAGGAACATCAACCAGAAAAACCGTTGTCAGAAATCAAATTCGCCTACTTGGGGGATGCCCGTAACAATATGGGTAATACCATGCTAGAAGCCGCGGCACTAACGGGTATGGATGTTCGGTTGATTGCCCCTGAAAAGTACTGGCCCAATGCCGCGCTGGTGACTGAATGTCAGAAACTGGCTGAAAAAATAGGAGGCCAAATTACCCTGACGGAAAATATCGCCGAGGGGGTTAAAAATACCGATTTTCTTTATACCGATGTCTGGGTTTCTATGGGCGAGCCAAAAGAAGTTTGGCAACAACGCATTAACCTACTGAAACCTTATCAAGTGAATATGGATATGGTGAACATGACAGGCAATCCACAGGTAAAATTCCTGCACTGTCTGCCAGCATTTCATAATGAAGAAACGACATTAGGCAAACAACTCGCTGCTGAGTTTAATATGTATGGAGGGCTGGAAGTGACTAATGAAGTTTTTGAATCAGAGCACAGTATTGTGTTTGATCAAGCAGAAAATCGCCTACATACCATTAAAGCGGTAATGGTAGCAACTCTAGCAAATGATCTTAAAATCTAATTAGTTGGGATATCCTCAGGATTATGTCTTTAAAGATATGATCCTGCCAATATTATTTTTCTTTGGTCGAATGCTTGCTGTAATATTTTTCACGAGTATAATGCGCCACAATTTGCCGGGAGAAATCATGAAAGACAGCGCTGATTTTTGTCATAAAGCACAACTGCCTGAAAAAAGAAGGCAACTAGCCGTCATTGTTTTCCCGTTGCTAAACCAATCATTTAACGCCCCTCAATGAGGGGCTTTTTTTTGCCCGGTAATCAATTCATGATCGCCACCCGGATGTCAGCATTAGAGGAGAGTGAAAAATGGCTAATCCGTTATATCGCAAACATATCATCTCAATAAATGATCTGAGCCGCGAAGATCTGGAATTGGTGTTGCAGACTGCTGCTGCACTGAAAGCCAGACCACAACCTGAATTGCTGAAACCCAAGGTTATCGCCAGTTGTTTCTTCGAAGCTTCCACCCGCACTCGCCTCTCTTTTGAAACAGCAATCCACCGCCTTGGCGCTTCAGTTGTCGGTTTCTCAGACAGCAGCAACACTTCCCTAGGTAAGAAAGGTGAAACGCTAGCCGATACTATTTCCGTTATCAGCCAATATGTTGACGCCATCGTGATACGCCATCCACAGGAAGGCGCCCCGCGTCTGGCTTCTGAATTTTCCGGTGACACTCCGATTATCAATGCCGGTGACGGCGCCAACCAACATCCGACTCAAACCTTGCTGGATCTGTTCACTATTCAGGAAACTCAGCAACGGCTGGATAGTTTGAATATCGCGATGGTTGGTGATCTGAAATATGGCCGCACGGTCCATTCGCTATCACAAGCGCTGGCGAAATTTAATGGCAACCACTTTTATTTTATCGCCCCGGAAGCGTTGGCAATGCCAAGCCATATTCTTCATATGCTGAATGAAAAAGGTGCAACCTACAGCCAACACGCTAATATTGAAGAAGTATTACCGGAGCTAGATATTCTTTATATGACTCGTGTACAGAAAGAGCGTCTTGATCCATCCGAATATGCCAACGTAAAAGCACAATTTGTTCTGCGTGCTTCCGATCTGATCGGAGCGAAAGAGAACCTCAAAGTTCTGCATCCGTTGCCACGTATTGATGAAATTACTGTCGATGTCGATAAAACGCCCTATGCTTATTATTTCCAACAGGCAGAAAATGGGATTTATGCTCGTCAGGCTCTATTATCTTTAGTTTTAAATGAATGATTAAAGTAAAGAGAATATATTCAATTCGAGAATATAATTGACCATATTAATTTTCAAGTCAATCCAAAATACTTCTTGCCCATTAACGGGCAAGATAAAATTACCTATACCCGTCATCTTCCAAGTTGCCTCTTTGTTGGCTACACTCACTCACCCCGGTCACAGAGCTATCTATGCTCCCGGGGATTCGCTCCCTTGCCGTCGCGATGCATCTTGAAATCCATCGGATATAGGTTATCAAAAGTAAATGTATTACGAAAATAACATACTTAATCCAATAAAATACAATAATACTGTAAAGGCAATTCTTAGTTTTCTTTCTGGAAGCGTATTGGCTAATTTTGTTCCTAACAATGCTCCTGGTATTGTTGGTATTATGAATAGCCAGAGATAATTATAATTTAAAAAACCTATATTTCCAGGTGGTAAGTTGTTTTTATTTAGGCCGAGTGATACCATAAATATTAGTACAAATACAGAATACAACCAGACTACAACAGTTGTTGTCCCTATTGATTTTTTAATATTTAAGCCAATGCTCTCATAATAAGGAACAACAAATGAAGCTGACCCGGACAAAGTTGATATTAATCCTAGTAAAAAACAACCAATATAACGAAATGACCAGCCAAGATCTCTATTTGTATTATTTTGTTGGGTATTGGAAATTAATTTTTGTGTTGACCTAATCGCCAAAATTAATGTTGCTAAAGAAAAGACATATATAACCAATTGGCTTGAAACAACAGTCATGGTAAAACAACCTAGTATTGAGCCGATTATAATTAGTGGAGAAGACCATTTTAGAACATTCCAATCAATATGGTTGTATTTGTGATGTTTAACAATAGCAACTAGACCAGATATCATTAGAGAAGCTATCATCGTTGTGATGCTAGTTTGCATGATATAACTAGAATTTGGGTTAGCATAAGATAAAAATAAATAAATTGTAGGAGTAAAAATCAAACCCGCTCCCCCACCAAAGAGCCCAGATAGTATACTTCCAGCAAATGCAGATATTATAATTAATATATCTATATACATACACGCACCTTACATTAACCCAAATTATGGATAAGAAATTGACGAGAAGCGTTCCAAGAGCAAAGTTTTGGTACACACCAAAAACAGCTCCGAGGTGGAACAGGTTATAGACAAGTTAGCTGAGATTTTCTGTGATGTCGATGATTTCTCCCGTTTTTTCATCCCTCAATGGGAACGATTTTCCCACCTTGCTCAGTAATCAAAGGATTTATGTTGACCGTTTTAGGCGGTTTGATTGTTTATTGCCTTAAATGGAAGAAGCCATCACTGAAAGTTTTCTATTCAGAAGACGATTTTTCAGTGACGGCTTAAACAGAATTCGGGTTGCATTTATAATATTTATTCTTAAATGAAAACAACCTATTAGAAGTGGTAGCGTCTTGATTTTAGAGATTTGATTACGTCCTTCTGTAGCAAAATCAATTCCGCCTTCTATGAAGGCAGATTTTTACTATAGGATAAGCCAATCTCTGCACGAAATAGCTCTACTAAATATTGAATTATCATTTATAACATCTAGCATAGAATAGCTATTTTGTATCAATTCAAGCCTTACTAATTCTGGGTCTGTTTTATCTTGAAATAACCTAGTTGCAGTGTGAAATCCTCGATTGATGCCAAGACCATGTCTAAAGTCTGTGCTAGCTAGACTATCTCCGACAGCGCAAGCTGTTACTGAAGAAATTTGATTATGTAATGAATTATTATCATTCGAAAAGATAAGATTAATTTTTGTTGTTACTTTATTTGTTGATAACCATCTCTCGGTTCTAGATGGTACAAAAATAACTCTAATTTTCATTAAATCTAAAAAGTTTTCTTCAAGATTAGCATATGTGTTTTCTATAGTTACTCTTTTATCTATTATCCTACGAACGACTAAAGCAAGACTGTCTGCCTCTGACCAATTGAAACCTTGCAAGTAATTAATGAATTCTAATCCATTAATACCGGAAAGTTTATTTCTTCTAATCGTATTGAATAAGTCAACTGCTCTTTTATATAGAAAATGATCTTTCTTAAGAGATGTTATTTTGTCTAAGAATGGTGGTAATTTTATTGAAAAAGGTGTTGTATCAAATTTCAGAAATGGCAATTTAGTACTCGTGTGATTTATAGAATACCCACATTCTTCAAAAAATTCACTAAATTTATCAGATGGATATGAGAATTCAGCTACAGATGAGTTTCCTTCGCTAAAAAAGATTGTATTTTCATGACAGTCATGAAATTCAGTTTTTTTATTTTCAACATGAGACATTTCATGTTCTGGCCAGGTCATTTTTAGAGCTGAACCATATTCATACTCACTTTCGAATTGAATGCCTATTGTTTTATTCATTAAGATGGAATGATAACCAGTTGCATCTACAATTAATTCCGGGTTTAAATTTTTTAAAATACTATTATCATCAAAGTGCTCTGTAAAAATAGAAATTGAAACAATATCATTGTCAGAAGATATATCTTTTAATCCTACCATAAAAAAACGATTTTTATAAAATTTTTCCATATTTTCTAGAATGGTGGATTGTATGTTTTTTATACTCATGTGATCTAAATCACTATACTTCTTCCGATTATCTTCATAATCTTCTTTAAGTACTCCATGAGGACACTTTTTCACTATTTCTGGAAGATAAGAGAGAGAAAAAAGCTTTCGATGAAATTGTACAACCATTGATCTTTCTGCCCAGCCTTTAAAGGTGTAAGCAGAAATAAATCGCTTATCTAATATCAATACATTTTCCGCAAAATTATTTTCTAATATTTTAAAAGCAGAAAATAGACCAATTGGGCCAGCCCCTAAGACAATAACCGTTTCGTATTTATTATTCATATATACCCACTTAACTTGAAGATGCAGGATTCTAAACCTGGAAGTTGTCATTAATACGGTACGACAGGTTCCCGGCAAGTTCCGGTAATATTTCCGTAAAAAAGCGATGTATTTATCCCACTCTTCTTTTACAAGACGGATAACAACCTGTGTGGTGGGCAGAAGATTCGCAGTCAGATAAGCAATAAGTGCCTGAATCTGTGTTTCGCTGAGATAGTCCTGAGAGCCGCCATTTTCGGGCTTCCATTTGCGGTGATTAAGGTAATCGCTGATATGACGATTAACGGTCGTTTCATGAAGACGCAGAGCCTGAGCGATCATCACTGAACTCCAGCCCTCAGAGGCCAGCAGAATCGCTTTGATACGATCACATTCCCTCTTATCACGACAGGTGTGATGGAGGTGTTCAAGTTCGGCTTTTTGTCCATCGGTAATGAATATTTCCATGACTGATACCATGAGCCTTATTTTGGGGAAAACCAAACAGTTTCAATAAGCACGGGTATATTTCCGTATAATTAAAACAACTTTTAGTTAAAAAATAAAATTTAATTTTTGCAAGCCCTCTTTTTAAGTTAAAAAGATAGATACGTTTCTTAGTATTTTTTAAAAACTCTTGAATTTTATATAACTCAATTAGAGCATTCTTTAATCTCCCTTGGATTCACATTATAAGATTAAATACTGAACGAACCATGTTCTCCATTTAAAAGTAATATCATGGGTAAATTGATTTTCTTTTTGAAATAGCACCCATTTATAGAAAATGGCGTGTTCATAAGTGGATTTTTTATATATTAAAAAACATGCTTTCATTTTAAATCATTTCAAAAAAAATTAATACTGTTTTTATATGAATTTGCTTTTTTTATTTCAAGTATTTATTTTTCATTTTATTAATTATACCAACTTATTATTAACTTTTAATATATTTACAGAAAAGTAATATTTTTAGTTATTAACCGTCATTCCGCACCTAATTCCTGATTTAAAATAAGTATCTCTCGACCAGCTAGCCGGCTTTCATGGGGCATACCGCTGCCTTTCTGTACTTCAAAATGAAATTTCACTATTTCTGTGCTAATTCACGCTCTCTGCGGGGATATGGCTTTCTGATATTCCTTGGTAGATTGTCCTGTCAGGAGGAGATTGGGAACAATTTGTAGTACTGAATCACCGACGCTTTATCTGGATAAACGAGGTACCACCGCCTAAAATGGAAGACGTGTCGATTCTTAACAATATATCTGGAGGATGAATACAGAAAGTTGTCACTAAAATGTATTCATACAAAACACGATGACCCAAGATCATAAACTACAAGTCGAAGCGATTAGATGCGGTACGGTGATTGACCATATCCCGGCTCAGGTCGGCTTCAAACTACTCTCTCTGTTTAAGCTAACTGAAACCGATCAACGCATTACCATCGGCCTGAATTTACCTTCCAATCAACTAGGTAAAAAAGATCTCATCAAAATCGAAAATACATTCCTGACAGAACAGCAAGCTAACCAACTTGCTATGTATGCGCCGAATGCCACAGTGAACTGTATTGAAGACTATGAAGTTGTGAAGAAACTCCCCATTAACTTGCCTGAGCGTATCGATAGCGTATTAGTCTGCCCTAACAGCAACTGCATCAGCCACAATGAACCCGTAGAAAGCAGTTTTCGAGTCAAAGTGACAACGGAAGATGTGGTGCTAACCTGCAAATACTGCGAGAAAGAATTTGACCGCAATGTGGTGATACTCAACGAATAAATGATCTAATGTCAGTTGCTGAGGCAAAAGCGAACACTATAATAGTACCCTTGATGAAATATTCATTCAGTTATCACATTAACAGGAGAACCTATGTCATACGAGATTAATACCAATAAAGCCCCTGCTGCAATTGGTCCATATGTTCAGGGTGTTGATCTAGGCAATATGGTCATCACTTCCGGCCAGATTCCAGTCAACCCAGAAACAGGTGATGTCGCAGAAGATATCGCCGCTCAAGCTCGTCAATCACTGGAAAATGTTAAAGCTATCGTTGAGAAAGCCGGTCTCACTGTAGGTGACATTGTTAAAACAACTGTCTTCGTTAAAGACCTGAATGACTTCGGTACCGTTAACGCAACTTATGAAGCATTCTTCAAAGAACACAATGCATCTTTCCCGGCACGTTCTTGTGTTGAAGTAGCTCGTCTACCAAAAGACGTTAAAATCGAAATCGAAGCTATCGCGATTCGTAAATAATCCCTGCCCTGTTTTCTACAACCCCTTGGTTAGTTACTGACCAAGGGGTTGTACTTCTCACTGGACCTTAAATATTAAGTCTTCATTCTTTGTTTCAGATCAAATGAGATCGTGATTATCTCACCGAAAATTACTATATATTGTGTTTAAATATAAAAATAAAGACATATATAGTAATATCTATCTTTAAGCTGGATATCAAAACGAGAATAGTTGCCCTTTTGGATAACATTCTCAAGGAGTCATATTGTGAAAACTGTTGTGATAAAACGGGATGGTCGCCAGGTACCATTTGATGAAACACGTATCAGAGATACCGTAAAACGGGCCACTTCTGCCGTTGGCATGACGGATGATGAGTATTGTATCCAAGTTGCATCCACAGTAACGCAATCAATGGCTAACTACAGGCAAGTTGATGCACAAGATATTCAGAACGCAATAGAAAAGCAATTGATAGCAGACAACCATAAGCACCTTGCCCATCGCTATATTCAATATCGTCACGACAGAGATACTGTCCGAGAATTACACAGCCGACTTAATCAAGAAATCCGTGGTTTAATTGAACAGAGTAACGTTCCCCTGCTCAATGAGAACGCCAATAAAGACAGCAAAGTGATTCCAACTCAACGGGATCTGCTGGCCGGGATTGTTGCTAAAAATTATGCCAAACAATATATTCTGCCGCGTAATGTGGTATTGGCTCACGAAAGAGGCGAAATCCACTATCATGATCTCGATTATTCCCCCTTTTTCCCAATGTTTAACTGTATGCTAATCGACCTAAAAGGCATGCTAACCAGTGGGTTCAAAATGGGTAATGCCGAAATAGAACCACCAAAATCCATTTCAACCGCAACAGCGGTAACGGCTCAAATTATCGCTCAGGTTGCCAGCCATATTTATGGCGGTACCACCATCAATCGTATAGATGAAGTATTAGCCCCCTTCGTTAAAGCCAGCTATGAAAAACACTTGGCGATTGCCGAAGAGTGGGATATCACCAATAAAAAATCTTATGCCGAAGTACGAACAGAAAAAGAGTGTTATGACGCTTTTCAATCACTGGAATATGAAGTTAATACACTGCATACCGCCAACGGACAAACTCCTTTTGTCACTTTTGGCTTTGGTCTGGGTACATCAAAAGAATCCCGTCTAATCCAACAATCTATTCTGCGTAACCGCATTACTGGTTTGGGTAAGAACCACAAAACAGCGGTGTTCCCCAAACTGGTATTTGCTATCCGTGATGGCCTAAATCACAAACTCGGCGATCCTAACTACGATATCAAGCAACTGGCTCTCAAATGTGCCAGTAAGCGCATGTACCCAGATATTCTTAACTATGATCAAGTGGTTAAGGTCACAGGCTCCTTTAAAACCCCAATGGGTTGTCGCAGTTTCCTCGGTGTTTATGAGGAAAAGGGGGAACAAATTCATGAAGGACGCAATAACTTAGGGGTTATCAGTTTGAACCTGCCTCGGATAGCTATCGAAGCCAAAGGAGATGAAAAACATTTCTGGCAATTACTAGACAAACGTCTGGCACTGACAAAGCAAGCACTAATGACCCGTGTTACCCGCTTGGAAAGTGTCAAAGCACGAGTTGCACCAATCCTTTATATGGAAGGTGCCTGCGGGGTTCGCTTGAAAGCCGATGATCATATCGCTGAAATCTTCAAGCATGGCCGGGCTTCTATCTCCCTAGGCTATATTGGTATTCATGAGACCATTAACGCATTGTATGGCAATCAAGTTCATCTATTTGATGATCAACAATTACGTGTAAAAGCACTCTCAATTGTTGATCATCTGCGAAAAGCCACTGATCAATGGAAAAAAGAGACAGGTTACGGTTTCAGTTTGTACAGCACACCAAGTGAAAATCTATGTGACCGTTTCTGCCGCCTTGACACCGCTGAGTTTGGAGTGATTGAAGGAGTGACAGACAAAGGTTATTACACCAACAGCTTCCATCTTGACGTTGAAAAGAAGGTCAATCCTTATGACAAATTGAATTTTGAAGCCCCTTATCCACCACTAACAAATGGCGGTTTTATCTGTTACGGCGAATATCCTAATTTGCAACATAATCTAAAAGCACTGGAAGATGTCTGGGATTACAGCTACTCACGTGTCCCTTATTACGGTACCAATACCCCCATCGACGAATGCTATGACTGTGGATTCGCCGGTGAATTCTCCTGTACCAGTAAAGGGTTTACCTGTCCACGTTGTGGCAATCATGAACCTTCCAGAGTATCAGTCATCCGCCGCGTCTGTGGTTATCTGGGAAGTCCCGATGCCCGCCCATTCAATGCAGGCAAACAAGAAGAAGTGAAACGCAGAGTAAAACATCTGACAAATGGGCAATTAGGCTAATTTAAGGCAGGCTGACAACGTGAATTACCACCAATACTACTCTGTTGATGTGGTCAACGGCCCCGGAACCCGCTGCACACTATTTGTCGCGGGGTGCGAACATCAATGCCCCGGTTGTTATAACAAAAGTACCTGGCGGGTGCACTCCGGCCAACCATTTACGCAGGAAATGGAAGACCGTGTAATTTTTGATTTACAGGACAAACGCATTAAACGACAAGGACTATCTTTATCTGGTGGAGATCCCCTACATCCACACAACACATCCGCAATCCTGAAATTGGTAAAACGGGTTAAAGCAGAGTGCCCAGACAAGGACATTTGGCTTTGGACGGGTTATCGGCTAAAGGGACTTAGCGAAATTCAACGGGAAATTACCAGCTATATTAATGTGCTAGTGGATGGCAAGTTTATACAAGATCTTTATGAACCCGGTTTACTATGGCGTGGTAGCTACAACCAGATTATTCATAGATTAAGATAATTTTATCGCTGCCAGCAGATTTTTTTACCAAATCCAAGCGTATTATCAGTCATCTTTATTTCATTGAGATTCAGTTGCCAAATAGGTGTTTTAACAGCAATTGCCACAGGAAAACGGCGGCAATAACGTGCTCTGGCCGCTTTATCTTTTTCACCCTCAAGACGAATGACTTCTCCTTTGAACTGAATACCTTTTATCTGTGCAATATTACGAATCTGCCCGGCAATAGTACCTGCAACCTGTGGATTTACCTGTATCATTTCACCGTGGCGAGTATGACGTTCAGTCATAAACCAGAAGGCTATTTCATCGGCATTGAAAACATAGAAACAATTTGCGCACCAAATATCATCACCGGTTGCTGTACAAAGTGTTAGAACATGCTGTCTTGCGAGGTATCTGTGGATAATCTGAAAGTTTTCAGTCGCGTTCACTCTCTCTCCAATAGCAGGATTGTATCTGCCTAGAAGCGCAGAACCACGCCGGGATAAACATCATCCTACGGCGTGTTCTGATATCTCCTGACAGGGACAGGGTTCAGTATGCTCTACTATAAATTAGTTATAGATCTCAGCAACACCTGATAATTGATTCTTACCGCTGGCAGAGACAATGCGGAAAGAAGATGCGCCTGCTTTGTCAGCTTTTTTGGACAATTCGGTACTTAGGGTTTCCAAAGTATCAGCCCCTGTTACAGAAACTACACCAATTTTAGGGGAAGAAGAAGTTTGAACTTCTGTTGCCGCCATACTACCAAAAGAGATAGCACTTAAAGCTAAAGCAACAGCGATATATTTTACGTTTTTCATATTATGATCCTTGATCAATTTTTAGTGGAATGAGTTACTCTCTGTGATGTGGATCATAGTATGCTCTAAAGGCCGGAATAAAAATTAGCAATTATTGCTATTCTATTTCAATTTTTTTGAATAAACAATGCGACGTATAGCAAATTGATATGTAACAGGTTTTATAAAACTGTTATATTGTAATAACTTAAACTAAATTATTCAGAAAAATGATATAGAAAAATGTTCGAGTAAAATATAAATATCAAAAATAGAAAACTCAGAAAAAAATTATATGGCTGAAAATCAATGGGTTCTTTACTTACTGAAAACAAAATCAGGAATGCTTTATACCGGGATAACAACAAATATTCACCGCCGTTTTGCACAACATAAAAACGGGAAAGGAGCCAAATCACTGAGGGGGAAAGGACCGTTACAGCTAGTTTTCAGTAGTCATGCCGGAGACCGCTCCAATGCCTCACAGCTGGAATATCAAGTAAAACAATTAAGTAAACAGCAAAAAGAGAGGCTGGTTATTTGCCAGCCCGTCTGTATAGCAGAATATTTAGCATCAATTAAAAACGGTCAAAGTATGGGGAGTAAGTAACCAACCCCTTATGGTCAGCCAAAGAACTATCAGCTAATTCATATACCTGAAAATAAGATTCACACGTTGACCACTGGCAATGCAACTGATGCTCACTGGCAAGCGTAAAACCAAACCGGCGATAGTAGTGTGGATCACCTAAAACAACGACGACACCATAACCAAATTCATTCAGGCTATCCAAACCTTCATACACCAGCTTTTCACCAATCCCCTGCCGACGATATTCTTCAACAACCGCTAACGGCGCCAGACCAACCCATTGGTGATCTTCACCATTAATATCCACCGGACTAAAAGCCACGTAACCGATTACCTGGCCTTCGTCATCAGTAGCAACCACCCCTAACGTCAATAATCCATCTTCCCGCAATTGTTGGACCAATTCCGCTTCTGCCGGGGCATCAAAAGATTTCCGTAATAACTGATCTATTCCCGCTGCATCTACAGGAATTTCTACTCTGATCAACATGATAATCGCGCAAGATCGTGCTGATCCACGCCCTCCGGCAAACTCGCTTCTATACACTCAGCCAATTGGAACAAACCCGCACAAAGAACAGCAAGCATGAACTTCAACGCTATCGTATCTACCAAATTTTTAACACACAACCCTAATTCTGTACGAATAACTATTAGAACCAGATAATTGGCTTCGTCGCTGAAACTAACCTCTTCCTGCTTATACTGGTTGACAACTAAATGACTATCACGGACAGTAATAAACCAGTGCAGAGTAAGATTGTGGATTTTTCCTAACACAGCTCAGACTCCTTACTTGATAAAGTAACGTAGCTATCTAGCCAAAATATATCGGCATTCGCCCGATCCTACATCAAGAATCCAATACAGACCTAACTGTAAATTTTACCTTTTAACTATGAGGGTAATATCTGACTATAAACTGCGCTAAATCAAAACATCCCACCACTAATTCAATTACAATTACTAATCATTCATTACTTTATTCCGGTATTTTATATGTAGTAACTTTGCCCCCACAAAAAATTTATTTACGGAACAAAGTTGTCGTCGATAACGGAGAAGAACTTATCTATATCTGTCTGAAATATGATATTAAAGTCCATGATTCCTTAATCCCAATGGAAACAAAAGCATCTCATAAACATACAGTTATAGAAAAAAATGTAAACATAAGTTGCATGATGAAATTAAAATTTACACATACTGATTATAGCCGATTGCAAACTTTTGGCTTAATGTATGGCATCAGTCCATATGTATTTCTTAAATTATTGAGAGAGATAATGCTAAAAAGCACGCATCGGATTTATTAAGATTTGCTTCTGGATTGATTATCCTTGGGCTGAATTGTCACAAACGTATATAGTTTAATCCTTATACAATAAATAGGAACGGTGTATGGAAAGCCAAGATATTTATTCAAAATTCATTGGTAAGAGGATAAAGCTATGGATGGATGAGCGTTTCCCGCTACAAAATGCGCCGCTTTTCTTTATCTTTTATATCATCAGCTATTCCGTAGCTTTTTATTCAATAGGGGAAAAGCCAGTTTTGACATGGGAGATCCTTCTCGGTTGCCTGATGTCCTTCTCCTATTTTTTACTATTACGGATATTCGATGAGCATAAAGATTACCAACTGGATTGTGAACATCATCCACAACGGATTTTACAACGCGGTATTATTACGCTGAAAAATCTACGGGTACTTGGTATCTGTTGTATCGCATTACAATTAGGTGGAAGTCTATTTCTAGATCGGGGAATTGGCTCAGTTACTTTTGCCTGGCTGTTAGTCTTTATCTGGACCTGTCTTATGGGGAAAGAATTCTTTATCGGTGAATGGCTAAACCAACACCTTACTTGGTATGCCATTTCCCATATGCTGGTAATGCCACTCATTATCTGGTGGTTAGGCAATATCGCCAGTCCTAACCTCACATTCACTTTTCCAATATGGGTTTTAATGGGGTTGTGCTTCTTTTCTGGATTCAGTTTTGAAATTACACGCAAGTGCAAAGGCCCAGATGAAGAACGTCTGGAAATACCGACCTATTCATCTATTTTCGGCAGAAAAGGAGCCGTTGCTATTATCGCGGCATTACTCACTGTAATGTTGGCGTTACAGATTTGGCTAATCAATATCACCACTGATGGTATAGCGTTATGGGCGTTAATTATCTTGGTCGTTTGTTATGTGTTGTGTCTATGGCAATTAGGCAAATTCCTCTATAGCCCCACCATCAAGAATCGCAAACGCGATGAAGCTGTCGTGGGAATATTCATGGTGCTAGGTTATTCAGTTTGCACTGCTAGCATCTTAATAAAGCTTGGGTTTGCTTAGGCATTAAAGGAAATATAGTTATGTTGCAAAAGAATATCCCATCATATGTAAGTGATGCATCAGATAATACCACTGATCACATAGAAAACTGTGCGCGAGGTTCTATTCTAGAATTGTCACGTGACATATTCAGCATCAAAAAACACCAAGGAACATCTACCGTCCGTACAGATACAACCCAAGTAAAACTATTGCCCCGCCGCCACCTCTACACCTACACCGAGGAAGCGCGACAAAAGCGTCTGGATTATTTGGCAAAACATACCGGGCATGCATTGGAACACGTGGCAGATACTCATCTGGATGCGACCAAACTGACAAAAACCATTGAGGGATTTATTGGTTCAATAGAAATCCCCGTGGGGATCGCCGGCCCTCTCTTGATAAAGGGACAATACGCTCAAGGGGTATATTATGCTCCACTTGCTACCACAGAGGGCGCTTTGATTGCTTCGGTATCCCGTGGTTCTTCCGTTATTACGCAATCAGGGGGGACGACCGCGCGTGTACTCGGTCAACGCATGATACGAGCCCCTCGTTTTGAATTTCATAGCGTCTCGCATAGCATTATGTTCAGTGATTGGATCAAAGAACATATCAGCGAATTACGGTATGAAATAGGACGCCATTCCAAACATGCGCAATTGTTGGAAATAAATCCACATATCATTGGTCGCAGCGTCCATTTGCAATTTATCTACAATACAGCCGCTGCGGCAGGTCAAAATATGACCACCGTTTGCACTTGGTATGCATGTCAATGGATCCAACAGCAATTAGCCAAAATGGCGTTTATACCACTACGTCACTTTATGATCGATGGTAATACATCTAGTGATAAAAAGGTGTCTTATCAACCTTTCATCGAAGGTCGTGGAACTCGTGTAGTGGCTGAGGTTTATTTAGATGCTGAATCCTGTCAGCAAATCTTGCGAGTCACACCACAACAACTTGTCACGGCTTATCATCATGTCTGCGAAGGAGCTATTGCCTCAGGGATGATCGGCATGAATATTAATGCCGCAAATGTAATTGCCGGGATGTTTACCGCTCTAGGGCAGGATATTGCCTGTGTACATGAATCGTCAGTCGCCCACCTGCACATGACATTAACTGCCGATAACCGCGTCTATTGCAGTATTACACTGCCTTCTCTGATCATCGGTACTATCGGTGGCGGAACGTATTTACCACACCAACGTGAATGTCTGAACATGTTGGGCTGCACCGATGAAAATGGCACCGCCCGCCTGGCGGAGATCATCGCCAGCTATTGTCTGGCCCTTGATATTTCAACATTGTCAGCTATTGCTGCGGATGAATTCGCTCAATCACATGAAAGACTTGGCCGCTATCGCCCTGTCACCACTAACAATATCACTGCACACACCCCACAGGAACTTGATCTCTCCTTCTTCCAGCAAGCAGATTTTAACCCTGTGTTACAAGGGGCCCATTTAACCACGATCAATCCTAAATTTTCTGGCGGTGATGAACACAGCATGCTGACGCATCTGAGCTCGAATTATGCGGAACGTTTAATTGGCTTATTTCCTTTTTCCATGACGACATCCGCACAGCATAATTTACCCGTAATGCTGAAACTGAAACCTTTGGGAACAGAGGTCGTCGAGATGGTACTGGATATTGCCAAACACTGCTCTTCCGAGTTGTTTGCCGTTTTCCAAGATTTTGCACATCAGCTTGAATTTAACCAAAGCCATAGCCGTGAGCTGGCTATTATGAATCAGCAAGATCCACGGTTGATGCGCTACATTCCAGTTATCTATGGTGTAATTGAAAACGAAGCAACCGGAACTTATGCCCTGATTGAAGAATTGCTCCACGATATGGTGTTAATGAACAATATTAACCTGGAAACACCTTGGGAGCAGCGCCACCTTGAAGCCGCCATCCGAGGAATAGCCGATATTCACTCTATCTGGTTGGGACGGGAAGAAGAGCTCACGTGGAAATTCTCGCAACTACAAATTCCGAATGCCGATACGGTTTCACAGATGAAGCCCCTGTGGCAAAAACTGGGCAATTTTATCCACCAAACGTTCCCTGAGTTGTTCACTGCCGAAGAACATAAAGATTTCCAGCACTGGGTAGACAATGCCTCCACCTGGTGGAAAGAGATCGAACAGATGCCCAGGACATTGATCCACGGTGATTTCAACCCACGCAATATTGCCTTCCGACAACAGGAAACCGGCTTACATTTATGCGCTTGGGATTGGGAATTGTCTACTTTGCATCTCCCCCAACGCGACCTGGCAGAACTTCTGGCTTTTAGCTTAGACCCACCAAGTGATGCAGATAAGGTGGCTTATTATATTGAACTACATCGGGTTGAACTTGAGCAAAAATCGGGGATCTCCCTCGATCCAATAATTTGGCATCGTGGCTATGAATTAGCGCTGCATGATTTATGGATGAGAAGGATTCCGTTTTATATGATGGCACACAATGTTGTTGGCTACCCATTTATGGAGCGCACAATGAAAACGCTCCGCTGGCTTATTTCATTAACACGGAATTAATAATCAACCGAATAAACTATTTAATTTACTCTTCCTCTAAAATAAGGGTGCAGCAATAGCTTGTAATACATTCATATCTTATTGATCTATTCACGCCAACAATATTACGTACAAATAAGAGCATGATGTAAGCAAGGTATACTATTGCTGTATTGGTGGAACAATATGAAATATCTCTACACGCAAGATAACGCTATTGCATTGCCGGAACATTCCTTAGGTGGAAAAGCGGCTAATTTATTATGGCTTACGCAAAACGGTTTTCCTGTACCTAATTATTGGGTCATCAGCAGCGAGGTACTTAATAGCCTACTCATCAACGATACGTTTGCAAGCAACATCATAGAGCAGTTGGCTACCGTACCACATGATATCAGCCAGGAAACACTCGACGCTATTGCCGCGCCATTGCGTCAGTGGCTACAGTCGATTCCATTACCTACTAAATTAGAAGAAGAATTAGCTCTCTTGTCAGAGAATCACCCAGATGAATTTTTCGCTGTTCGCTCATCAGCCATTGGTGAGGATGCCGCCAATGCTTCTTTCGCCGGGCAGATGGACAGCTACCTATTTCAGCGGGGTAAATCAGCGCTTGCCAATAGCTTACGTGCCGTGATGGCCTCAGCTTTTAACACGCGTGCATTACAATATCGCCTACACAAACGGCTACCGATGGGCAATATCAGTAGTGCTGTCATCATTCAGAACATGGTTGCCGGTGAGGTTTCCGGTGTCATGTTTACTGCACACCCTGTTACGGGTAGCAGGCAACATTGCCTAATCTCATCCGCCTGGGGCACCGGAGAAGGCGTAGTTTCCGGCGAATGCGATACCGATGAATTTTCAGTTCATCTCACCACACCTGAGATCGAACGTCATATCACACAAAAAGAGACAGCAACTGTTTTCAATACCACCAACGGCAGCGGTACAGTAACAATACCCGTCGCGAAAGAAAAACAGTGGGAACCGACCTTACTCGATAATAAAATCTATGCATTACGAGATATTGGCAAAGAAATTGCAGCAGCTCAAGGGTGTCCACAAGATATCGAATGGACGATTCAAAACCATCAAATCTTTATTCTACAGACCCGGCCAATAACCCGATTGCCACGTCTGGACGATAAAAGCGAACGTCATATTATTTTCGATAATTCCAATATTCAGGAATCTTATTGTGGAATAACAACACCACTGACTTTCTCTTTTGCCCGGGCAGGTTATGCCACCGTTTATGAACAGACAATACGTGCTTTAGGTTGCTCAGATAAACAGGTTAATCAGCATCGTTCTATGCTGGAAAATATGCTCGGCTTAGTTAAAGGTAGGATCTATTACAACATCAACAATTGGTACAAAGGACTCCTATTACTTCCCGCTTTCCAAACCAATAAAAAAGATATGGAAAGAATGATGGGGCTAGAAGATCCGGTTGATTTTATTGAAGATCAAGCACTTTCGCTGGGCGATAAAATAAAAAAACTGCCAAAGATGGGATGGGCGCTTCTGCGCCTGCTATATGCTTTCAGAACGATGGATCAGCGGGTAGAACTATTTTTAGAACAGTTTAAATGGCATGCCGCCGCTATAAAACAAGCAGAGCTGCATACTTGCAACAGCGGCCAACTGATCGAAAAATTAAAATATCTGGATGAACATCTGCTACGACGCTGGACGACACCGATCTTAAACGATTTCTACGTGATGATGTTTAATGGCCGTGTACATCGGGGGCTAATTGCTGCCGGTATTGAAAACTCATCTGCATTATTAGGTGATCTTCTTTCTGGGGATGAAGATATCGAAAGTACCCAGCCGACCAAAGTGCTGTTAAAAATGTGCCAATATGCACGCCAGCACTCTGAGTTATGCAGCCTATTGATCCACGGTGATGCTCGTACCCTGTTGACCCAAGTACACCAACTCGATGAATCATTCCACCAGCAGTGCATTGATTATATTAAAAAATATGGCGATCGCACGATGGGTGAATTGAAGCTGGAAACCATCACACTAAAACAAGATCCCAGTTTTTTATTTCTGATACTAAAAAACTACCTTGCTATCGATACCCTCACACCAGAGACGTTATCCAGCCGGGAAAGAAAATTGCGTACTCAAGCCGAAAATACCGCATTTCAGCAAATACAGGAACGACTCGGTTCCAAGCGGATGAACGCCTTCAAAAAGAATTTGCAAAAATTGCGTCAAGCAATACGCCACCGGGAAAATATGCGCTTCACCCGAACTCGCATGTTCGGGCTGTATCGAGATATCTTCCTACAACTTGGTCAGGCATATGCCTTAGAAGGGATACTCGCTGAACCCCGCGATATTTTTTATCTCACGTTAGAGGAGATCTACAGCGGCTACGAAGGAACAGCAATACAGACCCAACTTAAGCCTTTAGTTGCTATGCGCAAGCAAGAATATGCCAACTACGAAACAGAGGATGAACCAGCTCATCACTTTTTCATTAGAGGTTCACTGTATCAGCAGCAAGATTACAGCTATCCCTATCAGGAAAAACAGGCCCCTACTGATAGCAGCGTGCTACAAGGCATAGGTTGCTACCCAGGGCAAGTTGAAACAACTATCCGATTAATTAAAAACCCACAAGATGAAATGTCGCTGGCAGGGCAGATCCTGTGTACTGTACGCACCGATCCCGGTTGGGCACCGTTATTCCCTACAGCAGGTGGATTACTAATCGAACGCGGTTCCACACTTTCACATTCCGCCGTTGTTGCTCGTGAACTGGGGATCCCCGCCATCGTCGGCATTCCCGCCGTCACACAAATTTTGAAAGATGGCGATCGGGTAAACATGGATGGAGCAACTGGGACTGTTGTCCGCTTGCACGACACCACTGTAGAAGAGCTGACATCAAGGAGTGAACATGTCTAATATCTTCATAGGAGAATGGTCTCCAGCCAATCCACTACCTGAAGGTTTTCTTGACCTTCCCCCCAGTATTTATCGCGATTGGCCGCTATGGCCTGGTGAAGACCGGGAAAAAGTACAACAGCAATTCAGCCTGAAGAATTCTTGGTTTAATCACAGTAAAGCCTGGATTGGCTGCATTCCAGGGAAAGCCCGTCTTGTCGGCTTTTTAGTACCTCATAGAGTTGATGGCCGATCTGCCGCATTTTTTGGCTTTTGGGAAACTGATAACGACATAGCAAGCAACACCATGTTGTTTAGCGCTCTAGAACAATGGGCCAAGGAAAATGGTGCGTGCAATCTCTACGGGCCGATTAACTTTTCAACTTTCGGACACTACCGCGTTCGACTTGATCATTTTGATGTGCCTCCCTTTGAACATGAGCCTTATAACCCTCCTTACTATCACCTTTTGTTGAAAGAATTAGGGTTTGATATCCGTTATCGCTATACCTCGATATTCGACGATACCCAAGCAATAGAAGGCAACTTTCGGCAGGCTCATCAACGCGCACAAAGACTTCCTGATGTTCCAGCGACATTATTGCCGCTAACGCCTGAATTATGGATGCAAGAGCAAGTTAAACTCTATTCTTTTATCGACTCGGTGTTTGGTGAGAATTTCGCTTATACCACCCCGTCTTGGGCCACATTTCAGCAGCATTGTGGTAAGGAGTTTATCAAACCTTTTTGCCATTACCCTGCGTCATTTCTGGCTAAAACTCCTAGTGGCGAAATTGCCGGGATAATTTTGAGTCTGTCAGTCCTGCAAAAAGGTCAGCCCGCTATCGGGTTGCTGAAAACCGTGGCAGTCGCACCGCAATACCGGAGCAGTCGGCTGTACAACACGCTATACCACTCATTTGAACAGAGTGCCAGACGTATTCACCCTCGTCTAGGAGGGGCCATGATGCGTGAAGATAATACATCGCTCAAAACCGCAAAACGGCTTTTCAATACACCTGCTGCCACCAAGCATCAATATGCGCTTTATTACAGGAGGATCGCATGACAAATATTTGTCAACCAATTGTCGATGCAGCCCAAAAACATCCTGAGCATTTAGCCCTGCAAACGCCACATTCACGGGATCATAGTAACGGTTTAAGCTTTCAGGAGTTTTTTTCTCACGCCTCCCATTTCCAGTATCAGTTAACTCAAGCTGGGTTCGTCGCTGGCGATCGCTTGTTAGTGATTATCCAACCAAGCTTAGTACTTTATCCATTGCTTATCGCCATTCTGGGGCTAGGACTAGTTCCCGTTATGCTTGAGCGCGGGCTTGCCAAAAAGCAACTGAGGGAGATACTACGCCACAGTAAATTATCGGCGGTGATCACTCAACCTACATTAGGAAAATTCTGGTTTCTGATCCCTGAACTGTGGCGACTGCGACGTTTTGTCATCGGACAACGTATCTTGGGCATGAAAGTGCTGGAAACACCCAATCAACATTTACCACTGAGTAGCTTTATCTGCCGAGATTTACCGTCGGATACAACTGGGTTAATTACCTTTACCTCGGGTTCTACCGGCACACCCAAAGGCGCAAACCGCACTCATGACAGCTTGCTAGCACAACTTTATGCCATAACAGCACTTTTTATCGAAGGGAAGAATGAGATAGATCTACACAGTTTCCCCGTTATGGTGCTGCACTCATTATGCTGCGGCAACAGCAGTATTCTGCCTGATTTTGACTTTGCCCATCCCGCAACTGTCGATCCGCAGAAGATCGTCAAGCAAGTGCAAGACAAAAGTGTTACATGCCTCAGTGGTGCTCCCGCCTATATGAACAAAGTCACCGGTTATGCTAAGAGCAAAGGGTTGTCATTCCCCAACGTGCGAACAGTCATCGTAGGTGGTGCGCCTGCTAACAAGGCTCTGCTTGAAAACTGCCTGACCGTCTTTCCATATGCTCGGCATTTAGTGGTCTATGGTTCCACCGAGGTTGAACCGATCAGTACCGTCGAAATGACGACTCAATTAAACCACTGGGCAACTCATGATGGTTATCTGGTCGGAAAACCGGTTACACAAGCAGAAATATGTATCCGGGAAATAACGGCTAACCCCCAACAAATTACCCCACTAGCTGCCGGTAATGTCGGTGAAATCTTGGTTGCCGGGCCTCATGTGCTCAAAGACTATATTGATAATCCTCAAGCAACGAAAAAAAACAAACTCCCACGTAAACAGGGAGGCATTTGGCACTGTACCGGTGACATCGGCTATCTGGATACGACAGGACAGCTCTGGCTACTTGGGCGGGTAAAAGACAAAGTGGTGTTAGATGATGGTCATATCATCCATCCCTACGTACTGGAAAAAAGGATCAATGAACTGCCAGGGGTCACTCAAAGCGCATTCGTGTTACATCCTTTAGGTGGAGCCGCCCTGATACTGGAAAGTGCCACACTACCGACAGATTTACCCGCTATTTTAGACGAGCTGGATCTCACGCAGGTTACTCGTATTTATTGTGCTAATCCTATCCCTGTTGACATTCGTCATAACAGCAAAATAAACCGCATCGCGCTGATCAATATGCTCGGTAAAGGCCAATTATCTTCCGTTCCACACAAGGAAAAATTATGAATAATAATCATTTCATCATTCATCTAAACAAAGCAGACTATATTACTATCGTTGGGGCGGTCTTTAGCGCGCTTGCCGTCGCAGCCGCATTACAACATTGGTATTATTTAGCTATTGCGTTTTTGTATCTTGCCATGCTTGGCGATGCGCTTGATGGCATGCTAGCCAGACACTTAAATATTGCGCGCCCATTCGGTCGTTATCTTGATGGATTTATGGATCAACTTATTTACTTGATCTCTCCAGCCATTATCCTCTACCTTTCCGGTTATCAATCTTGGTATTCCCTGTTTATTATCTTAATGATCATTAGCGGTTGCCTGAGATTATCCGTATTTAATGAAGTCGGAAATATTCAGGATGAAGATCGACTCTCCTACCTTGGTATGCCGGTATTCTGGAGCTTATTTATTGTCAGTGGTTACGCTTTGGTAGGTTTGGTGGCAACGCCAGGGCTGACCCATCTTTTACTGACATTAGCGCTTCTTGCATTCAGTATCGCCATGCTATGGGATCGCCCGTTTTATAAGTTCAAACATCTCAGTACTATCGTCAGTACAACACTTGCAGGGTTTGTTTTATTTACAGGTCTTCATTTCTGGAGTTTTTATGCTCAATAGTTTTTATCACGCGGGGATTTTACTTATCCCCGTTATCCTTGGTGGTTGTTTACATATGGTGATTGTGACGAAAAACTATTTTTCCTGCTGGGCTATTCCAATACATCAACGTTATTTCGGTCGCAACAAGACCTGGCGCGGTTTTATTGTTGTACCCATTATTACCGCGCTATTTTCACCGCTGTGGTTAATACTCTGTACCGAAACACAGGACACCATTATTCCACGGACGATTGGATCCTGCTTATTTACCGGGTTCCTAGCGGGTTTAGGTTACGTTCTTTTCGAATTGCCAAACTCCTGGTTGAAAAGGAGACTCGGCGCCCCACCGGGACAACATCCGAAGCAAAATAAGCAGTTGTTTATTTTATTCGATCAACTTGATTCTGCTATTGGTATTACAATGGCCTATTTTATTTGTCTTAATCTTACTTATATTGATGCGTTTTTCATTTTCCTCTGGTTTTTAATCAGCGCTTTTATCGTTAAAAATATGCTGTTTTTACTTTCGCTGAAAAAAACCAGATTCTAGTCAGAAAATTCGATGGAAATACCGCAGCAAAACGGCTTCCTTTAACGGAAGCCTTTTAGAACAAGCAAATCTTAAATATCACCACCAACGGAACACACATTCTGTAGTATTACTTCGCAGTTAAAGATAACTCAACACCACATGCAGCAGCATAACGTTTAAGTGTGTGCCAACTAGCTTTCGTTACATTCTTCTCAATACGGGTAACCGCAGACGGGTTAATTCCCATCCGTTTAGCCACATCTACTTTTTTTAGACCTGCCTTTTCCCGCCATTCAGTGAGCTGTTCTAGCAACTCATATTCTTCTGTGGCCTCAGCATAGGCTTGCAGAGCTTCCGGTGTATTAAGAAGACGTTTTCTCACTTCCGAATGTGAGATAGGAGTTACTTTAGCCATGTGTCATATCCTCCAGTCGTTTCAGCGCTAACTCTATTTCAGGTGGTGGAGTTTTATCTCCTTTTTTCACAAAACATCGTAAGATGTAAATCCGCTTCCCCTTTTGGAACACAAATAGTGTCCTCGCGATGTCTGAACCCGAAGCCCGTAATTCAAATAAACTATCCCGAACGGGTCTTGTTAACGGGTAGCGTAGCCCGTTGCCACGTTGCTCTAACTGGTCCAGTAATCTTGCCATCTTACCCCGAAGCTCACCCGGTAAATCTTCTACTTCCTCAGCAGCTTCCGGATGATACAAAAGTTCAAACATCTTTCGACCTCCTTCAACCGGGTTTAAATTAACTTATACGTGAAATTCATGCAAACGATAAATTAATTTATAGGGCAAAAGATCGGATTTTCGTACAGAAATCAGCTAAGAATACCGAAACAATCCGTTTTACCAACAATGACTTTGGTATATCACGGATAGTATTTCCATAAGTATTTTCCATCTCATATCGGTGAAATTGACCGTTCCTGACAACACACCAAACTATCATTGGTTCTGTTATATGATTCTGAAAAAACAATACATAGAGAGATATTTAATGGTAAGTACTAATTATTAATGTGATTACCATAACTTAATCTATCCAACTGAATTACATAGATAAAAAATCATAATGAGTATAAAAATAGAACATATATACACCACTCTATCTGGTCATTTTTCTATCGCACTAGAATAAATCACGAATTAGGAAACATAAATCATCACTTAAATACCCTATGCAAATAATAGGTTATTTTCCTGAATTCACCATTACGCACCATACCTATCAAAATTCCTAGCAGGGTATAAACCACACCAAGAACCAGCATCATAGCGATATCTCCCAATACATTCTGTACTGGCAATCCCATCTGGTTAACACCAGCAATCGCTTTTGTTGCCCAAGTAGACGGTAAAACAGAAGAAATTACTCTCACCCAATCAGGCATTGCCTGCACCGGCCAGACTGTGCCGGAAATATAGAACACAGGCGTGGTAAGCAAAGCGATCGTTAAATAGATCATTTCTACACTGCGCATACACTCTGTTACTAATTTCCCTAATCCGAGTACTGCCAACATAAACAGGAACGTCAGCATTAATAGCAAAGGAATAGACGCCTCCTGCCGATATCCCAACACCCACGGCCAAAGCACAAAAAAGATGATGGAAAGAAAAAGCCAAATCGGTAATAGCGCCGACAGCGCTCCCAAATAGACAGGCAATGGTGGTTTACCTTTCGGTGTACCACGTATCGTAATACTGACCCGCACACAAGATATCAATAACGAGTGTTGTAATAACATCACCAACAAACCGGGAAAAACAATTGCGGCAAAACTGACACCAGGGTTAAATAATCCAATAGCTTCACTACGAATCGGCATTAATAATAATTTTGTCTGTTCAGGACTAAAACCATATTTCAATAATAATTTGCTGTTATATTCGTTTAGCAATTGCCGGTGAGCAGAAGTCAATTCTTGTTGAATTTGTCCATTAGCAAGACGACTGGTTGCATCGCCATAAATCGGAAAGGTGATATTTTTTCCATTAAGGATATTTTTCTCCAGATCCGCCGGGATGATGATAATCGCAAAAATTTCACGTAGCAGTAGATCGTGACGAGCACCAGCCAAATTGTCATAGCTATGGACAGCAATTTTAGCCGTAGAATTAATCTGGCGTATCAAAGCGCGACTAGCAGAGCTGTGATCTTGGTCGATCACAGCAACCGGTAGATCCCATACTGTTGGCCGGACATATACCAAACTCATCATACACAAGGAAACTAGCATCAACATCCACATGGGCTTTTCCAACATTCCCATTAATACCCGGCGAAAAGTTTGCCAATACATCTGCATTATTCATCACCCTGTGGCAAGCCAAGCCGTTTAAATAACCGATTTCGTACTAACAGAAAGCAAACGACCGGATAAATAAGCAATAAAGCACAAACAGATAAAATACCCAGTAAAGAAACCTCACGCAGAAAAATATCAAACATCGCATTTAAAGCATGCGTCAAAGGCTCAATATTGGCAATTATCCGCGCCGGCAATATCATTGATAATTCTGGCACTGACATACCTGAAAAAGTTGTCGCAATACTGACTAGCACTCCGATTAAACTGTAAGCCGTCAGTGTGCTATTAGTGAAAGTAAACAACAACAAGCCAATACTTTGAGCGGCAATGACATAGAAGAAACCCACTATCACCATATATATTGGGTTACCATTCACTTTTGCATCAGATATACCAATCAGAGCCGCCAATTCTACGATTAGCAACAAAGTAAAAAACAGGGTATAAGGTGCTAATTTTCCCAACAACGCGAAAGTAAATGGTTTCATTGTCATCAGTGTCTTGCTGCGTGCCATGCTATAAATCGTGCAGGTTACAACAAAAAGCTGTAACAAATGAATTGTGGCCGCAAACTGCTGATAATAGATGTAACTACCGCTGGCATTAAAAAGGCTATCATAAACGAGCGTGACATTAGCTAATGGAGGTAACTGATGGCCCATTTCCGTCGCTAATATAGAACGGTACTTCGCATTAATCTCTGCCATTAATCCACTGAAATCCTGAATAGAGTAACTTCCAGCACCATAAAACAACGCGTTGTAATACATACGCACGGTTGGCTGGTCACCTCTGAGCGCATTAGCTTCAAAATCGTGCGGGATATAAAGTAAAGAGTAATCCTTAGCACTACCAAGCCGTTCAAGAGATTCATGCAATCCGCCATCATAAGATTTAATCTGCGCATGGGAAGCCGCATCCAGGTTACGTATTAGATGACGTGACAGCGGACTCTGATCATTATCAACCACCGATACTGGCAGATTGAGCAATGTCCCTTCTGAGAAATTAGCGCTGATAAGCACAAATAGCATCAACGGGAATAACCAGCTTAACCAGTGAAAAACTGGACTACGAATCACAGCCCGGATTTCTTGGCTAAAAGCACGCTCGAAACCACGCCATGCAACCTTGCTCCGCATCAGTCACCTACTTATCCCAACGCCACAATGCACTCATACCAGGACGTAAACCTTTAATAGGCTGTAAGGAATACAAGCGCACTTCAAAGGTTCTTAAATCGAAATCACCGGTGGCACGAGTGGCACGTTTAGTCGCGTAATCACCCATTGGTGAGATATAACGAACTTCGGCTTCAATCTCTTTATCACCTAGCGCAGGTATACGAAGTTTGACTTTATCCCCTTTGTGCACCTTTGCCAGAATGTCTTCCCGCAGGTTATAAATAAAATAAGCTTCTGGTACACGGATTAATGTCACTAAGGGGCTATTAGCACTAAATAATTCACCAACTTCTGCCGGAATCGGCCCAACTTCCCCCGCGACAGGTGCTTTGACCTGCAAATCATTACTCTGGGTTTGTAACTCAATCAGTTGCTGTTCAGCCTGACGTAAAGCCGCTGCATATTTCTGACGCAGTTCAATCCTGTCACCATGCATACCTTCATCCAATACCGCTTTTGCACTCTGCATTTTCTGATAGGCAACATCTCTACTTCTGTGAGCATTATCTAGATCGTTCCGTGAAACATAGCCTTTAGATGCTATATTCTGAATACGATCATATTCACGTACCGCGTTATCATATTCGGTCTGAGCTTGTGCCAAACCCGCTTCCAAATTTCGAATACTTTCTTCACGTGTTCCATGAAGAGATTGTTCCAACTGCGCTTTGGCTTGATCACGAGCAGCTTCTAATGAAGCAACCTGGGCCAGTAATTCAGGGCTTTCGAGAGTGATAAGCAACTGGCCTGTTTTAACATCATCTCCTCGTTCAACGTGACGTTTAATCACTCGTCCCTTAGCTTTAGATGCCACAATCACTTCCGGTGCATCAACTTCACCTTGCAACAATAAATATTGGTTATGGGAACGAAATAACACAGCCATTGCTGTGAGCAAAATAACCAGTAAGATCGTAAAAAGTGTTCTTTTTTTCATGATGTCTTACACATCCAAAATTACCCGACTCGAAACTAACGCTATAGCTTCGCATTGTTCTACGGAAAATTTCTTATATGTTTGTGCGTATAATCACTGATAGAAAGGAAAACGCTTTATAATAGTGTCGTGGTTTATGATTCTTGTCAAATATTAACCCACTTAAACTAAACTTTTAATAATATTATTAGCTGTTTCTGTAAACTAATAACATTCATAAATCCTCCCGGAAAGTTTATGTACGAATTTAATCTTGTGTTGTTATTACTACAACAGATGTGTGTTTATTTGGTTATCGCCTGGCTACTAAGTAAAACACCGCTATTTATTCCACTATTACAAGTGACTGTACGTTTACCTCATAAGTTGCTGTGTTATGTTACTTTTTCCATTTTTTGCATTATGGGGACTTATTTTGGTTTGCATATAGGTGATTCCATTGCCAATACCCGTGCTATTGGCGCTGTCCTTGGCGGACTTCTGGGTGGACCCGGTGTCGGCGCACTGGTGGGATTAACCGGTGGGCTGCACCGCTATTCTCTTGGTGGGATGACCGCTTTCAGTTGCATGATATCGACCATTATTGAAGGTTTAATCGGTGGCATTATTCACAGCTATCTGATGAAACGTGGTCAGATAAACCGACTGATTAATCCCTGGACAGCCGCTATCGTCACGTTTTGTGCTGAAATAATACAAATGGGCATTTTACTACTGCTCTCTCGTCCATACAGTGAAGCATTAGCGTTGGTCAAAAATATCGCCGCCCCCATGATCGTCACCAATAGTATCGGCTCAGCAATGTTTATACGTATCCTGCTTGACCGACGCGCGATATTTGAAAAATATACCAGTGCATTTTCTGCCCAGGCACTAAAAATCGCTGTCTATACCGAAGGTATTCTGCGAAAAGGATTTAATGAAAATAACAGTATGAAGGTAGCGAAAGTTATTTATCAACAACTGGAAATAGGCGCAGTGGCTATTACAGATAGAGAAAAACTCCTGGCGTTTATTGGTATCGGTTCAGATCATCACCTCCCTGGAACACCTATTTCTTCAGAACAATCCCGTCGAGCAATTGAAAATAATGAAGTGGTTTATGCCGATGGCAATGAAATACCTTACCGTTGTTCAATCAATCCAACCTGCAAACTCGGTTCCACCTTGGTCATTCCGTTACAGGGAGAAAATCAGCAAGTTATCGGCGCAATCAAACTTTATGAAGCCAAAAACCGTCTGTTCAGCTCAATCAACCGCCCCCTAGGAGAAGGTATTGCCAGTTTGTTATCCGCCCAAATCCTCACAGGGCAGTATGAACGTAACAAACAATCACTACTTCAATCAGAAATTAAGCTGCTTCATGCGCAAGTGAATCCTCACTTTTTATTTAATGCCTTAAATACCCTGCAAGCAGTGATCCGACGGGACAGTTATCAAGCAGGTCAATTAGTACAATATCTCTCAACCTTTTTCCGTAAAAACTTGAAACGGTCAGAAGAGATTGTCACGCTGTCTGATGAAATAGAGCATGTGAATGCTTACTTACAAATTGAGAAGGCGCGTTTCCGTGAGCATCTGCAAATAAATATTGAACTGCCGGAATCTCTGATTCACGCCAAATTACCCGCTTTTTCTCTCCAGCCAATAGTAGAAAATGCGATCAAACACGGCACATCACAGTTATTAGAAACCGGCAGGGTTACTATTCGTGCTCATCAGCAGAATCAATTGTTGATACTGGAAGTGGAAGATAATGCTGGTCTTTATAAATCGGTCTCTATGGGGGATGGACTAGGAAAGAGTCTGGTAGATAAACGGCTACGACTTCGCTATGGTGAAAATTATGGCGTGCAAATAGATTGCCAGCCAGAAAAATTTACCCGCGTAATTTTATACTTGCCACTCATTAAAGAGGCTAATAAAACTGTGTGCATATGAATATATTAATTGTTGATGACGAACCGCTTGCGCGAGAAAACCTACGTTGTTTGCTAGAAGAAGAACATGATATTCAAATTATTGGCGAATGCGCCAATGCCGTTGAAGCCATTGGCGCCATACATCATCTAAAACCCGATGTTGTATTTTTGGATATCCAGATGCCACGTATCACCGGATTGGAAATGGTTGGTATGCTAGATCCAGAGCATCGTCCCTATATTGTTTTCCTGACCGCATTTGATGAATATGCAATACAAGCGTTTGAAGAGCACGCATTTGACTATTTATTAAAACCACTGGAAAAAAACCGTCTAACCAAAACCTTACAACGATTACGGCAAGGGTATCAGAAACAGGATATTTCCACCCTGAAAGCAGAAGAGCCGTTGAAATATATCCCATGCACCGGCCACAGCCGAATCTGGCTTGTGCGGCTGGATGAAATCCTTTATGTCACCTCCCGCCCAAGTGGAGTTTATGTTATGTGTACCAATGGGCAGGAAGGATTTACTGAACTAACACTTCGCACATTAGAAACCCGCACACCAATGATGAGAAATCATCGTCAATATCTGGTCAATATGACCCATCTGCGCGAAATCCTATTTGGTGATCACGGACAGGCCGAACTGATTCTACGCAATGGCAAAACTATCCCCGTCAGCCGCCGTTATTTGAAACCATTGAAAGAGGCACTAGGATTGAAGTAACCGTGACACTCATCATCTTTTCAGCGGGTTAGTCAGTTCTTACTCACCGCTCACCTGCTGAATCTGACCACTTAACCCGCCATACAACCACTCACTTAGACACTCCCTTATAGCTTCCTTTACCTATGACAAGATACGAGTAAAAATTTATAACTCTCAGGAGAAGAGGAATGCAACACGCTCTCACTTTTGTCATTGCAACGTTGTGTATTCTGGTTATCTGCTACCGCTTGTACGGCGTATTCTTCGTTAAAAAGGTACTGAAAGCAGATGACAGCGAGGTTACACCTTCCCATTTACTGGAAGACGGTAAAGATTATGTACCCACGAAAAAATGGGTCAATTTTGGTAGCCACTTCGCAGCAATCGCAGCCGCAGGACCGCTGGTTGGCCCTGTATTAGCAGCTCAATATGGTTATTTGCCAAGTATATTATGGCTACTAATCGGCTGTGTTATCGGCGGAGCCGTGCATGATACGGTTGTTTTATTCGCCTCAATGAAACACAGTGGTAAATCCCTGTCAGAAGTTGCCAAAACAGAACTTGGCCCAATTGCTGGTTGGTGCACCGGCCTTGCAATGCTGTTCATCATTACTATTACTATGGCTGGTCTATCCATGGTGGTTGTTCACGCGCTAGAGCGTAATCCCTGGGGAACATTTGCAGTATTTATGACCATTCCGGTCGCAATCGGTGTCGGTCTATGGGAGCACTTCACAGGTAATATGCGCGGAGCAACTTGGGTAGGTATTATCACCATCATGGCTTGTGTGATTGTCGGCCCTTACATTCAAACATCTACTTTCGGTGAATGGCTAAGTCTACGTACATCAACTGTTAGCTTGGTGCTGCCAATCTATGCGTTTTTTGCAACCGCTCTGCCAGTATGGATGCTACTGACTCCCCGAGGTTACCTTTCTAGTTTTATGAAAATCGGCGTATTCGGCGCGCTAGTTGTGGGAGTCATCTTTATTAATCCAGAGATCCAATTCCCGGCAGTCACTGAATTTATTCATGGTAATGGCCCTGTACTGGCTGGTCCGGTGTGGCCGTTTATCTCTATTACCATCGCGTGTGGCGCTATTTCTGGTTTTCATGCATTTATCGGCTCTGGCACAACACCAAAACAGATCGATAAGTGGAGTGATATTCTGCCAGTTGGTTTCGGTGCCATGCTGGCAGAGTGTGTCGTTGGCGTCATGGCATTGATCGCTGCCACTTCTCTATATCCTGCTGACTATTTTGCGATTAACTCCTCTCCAGAGGTCTTTGCTACACTAGGTATGGATGTTATCCATCTACCACAACTGAGTCAGGAAATTGGTCTGGATCTATATGGCCGTACCGGTGGTGCAGTCACATTGGCAGTTGGTATGGCAGATATCTTCACTCGCATTCCTTGGTTCAGCCAGTTAGCATCCTACTTCTTCCAGTTCGTCGTCATGTTCGAAGCTGTATTTATCCTGACAGCGGTTGATTCCGGTACACGTGTTGCCCGTTACCTGCTGCAAGATTTCTTGGGCGATATCTGGGCACCTCTGAAACGCATTAACTGGTTACCAGGTTCCATTGGTTGCAGTATCGTTGCCTGTTTACTGTGGGGCTACCTACTGAATTCCGGCGATATCAATTCAGTCTGGGCGCTATTCGGTGTCTCTAATCAATTAATGGCGTCCATCGGCCTGATGATTGGTGCAACAATTATCCTACGTCTGTCCGAAAAACGCTGGTATATGCTGACCTGCCTGATACCACTCGCTTACCTGTACGTTACTGTGAACTATGCTGCTTACTGGATGGTGAAGAATATTTACTTCAACTCCGCAACAAAAGGTTTCAACATCTTCAACGGAACAATCTCCATTGTGATGGTTATCCTCGGCATTGTGATTATGGTCTCTTCCATTATTCAATGGCTGAAACTATGGCGCACCCGCAGTGCAGGTAATCCCGTTGAAGCATTAAGTAACTGATCTCTTTCTGTATATTAAAAGCTGCCTTTTGTATAAAAAGCAGCTTTTTTTATTATAAAAATATTGAAACAATTAACTGGCAACAAAAACGGCTCCTGTAAAAAGAGCCGCTTTATTATTTAAATATCAGTCCAGGTGATTACTGTGCGTTACTATTGTTATAACGACGGCGTGGAGCAGATGAACCATTATCATCACCTCGACCACGGAAACTGCTACGGCTTTGGCCTTCACCACGACCTTCACCACTGCGGCGTTCACCATTGAAGCGACGGCCACCACCATTGAAACTCTCACGATCACGACGGGGGCCATTACCATTACCATTACCGTTACTGTTACCGTTACGCCCACCACCACGACGTTCGCGGCGTTCAAATGGTTGTGCATCACCCATTAACTGCATATTCATTGGCTTATTCAAAATGCGGGTACGGGTAAAGTGGGATAACAAATCACCTGGCATGCCTTTTGGCAATTCAATCGTGGAATGCGTTGCAAACAATTTGATGTTGCCAATATAACGGCTGCTGATATCACCTTCGTTAGCAATCGCACCAACGATATGACGAACTTCAACACCATCATCGCGACCCACTTCAATACGGTACAACTCCATTTCACCGACATCACGGCGTTCACGACGAGGACGATCACTACGTTCGCCACGATCATCAAAGCCACTACGACGACGATCATCACGTTCGTTGAATTCGCGGCGAGGACGACGAACCGGATCCGGAGGCAGAATCAACGGGCGCTCACCCTGTGCCATTTTCAATAATGCGGCTGCCAGCGTTTCTATATCCAAATCTTCCGCAGGTTGCAGTTTAGACAGCAGAGTACGGTACTGATCCAGATCGCTACTTTCCAATTGCTGCTGTACATTAGTAGCAAATTTTTCCAGACGACGCTGACTTAGCAATTCAGCATTTGGCAGTTCAACTTCCGGGATAGTCAGCTTCATTGTACGTTCAACGTTACGTAACAAGCGACGTTCACGGTTTTCTACAAACAACAGAGCACGACCTGCACGACCTGCACGGCCAGTACGGCCAATACGGTGAACATAAGATTCCGCATCCATTGGAATGTCATAGTTAACAACCAGACTGATGCGCTCAACATCCAAGCCACGTGCTGCAACATCAGTTGCAATCAAAATATCCAAACGGCCATCTTTCAGACGTTCCAATGTCTGCTCACGCAGTGCCTGGTTCATATCACCGTTTAGCGCCGCACTGTTGTAGCCATTACGCTCCAGTGCTTCTGCTACTTCCAACGTTGCATTTTTGGTACGCACAAAAATAATCGCGGCATCAAAATCCTCAGCTTCAAGGAAACGCACCAAAGCTTCATTTTTACGCATACCGTAAACAGACCAATAGCTCTGGCTGATGTCAGGACGAGTCGTTACACTCGCTTGGATACGCACTTCTTGCGGATCGTTCATAAAACGACGAGTAATGCGACGGATAGCTTCTGGCATAGTTGCAGAGAACAGCGCAGTCTGATGTTCAGCAGGGATCTGGCTCATGATGTTTTCAACATCTTCGATAAAGCCCATACGCAGCATTTCGTCTGCTTCATCCAAAACTAAACCGCTCAGGTTAGACAGATCCAACGTACCACGCTTCAGATGGTCCAGAAGACGTCCTGGTGTACCCACAACAATTTGTGGCCCTTGACGTAAAGCACGTAACTGAACGTCATAACGTTGCCCACCATACAGTGCAACAACATTCACGTTACGCATATGTTTAGAAAAATCTGCGCACGCTTCGGCTACCTGTACCGCCAGTTCACGGGTCGGCGCCAACACAAGGATCTGCGGAGCTTTCAACTCAGCATTGATATTATGCAGTAAAGGCAGACTGAATGCCGCTGTTTTACCACTCCCCGTCTGCGCCATGCCCAGTACGTCACGGCCATTTAATAAATGGGGAATACATTGTTGCTGAATTGGAGATGGCTTTTCATAGCCAAGATCTTCCAGTGCAGAAAGGATAGGTGCTGATAAACCCAGATCAGCAAAAGAGATTTCAGTCTCAGTGGTCATGTAATGGTGCCTCATTAGTTATGGCGGCCAGTCTACATAACGCATCGAAAAAAATTTCGGTCATTTTCATTTAAAATGTGAACTGGCTCAAAGTATTTAATTAAACGAACAAACAAGCCCTCATCGGTCAAGATGATGGACTTTACTAATCGATCTCGAAATGTTCGTCAGCTATTGCTGGTCCGATTCTGATAGGTCATCTTGTTCCTGGCCTAACAGCGCCAATTCCAACAATGCATAGCGGTGCTCAACAAAGTTATGTGCATTGTTAGCTACCGTCAGCTTGAATAACGCAGATGCGCTATCCTTGTCCCCCAGACTTAGGTAATGTTTACCTAAATAGAAGTCAGTTTCACTGAGATGCTCAGCGAGCGAAGTGTTATCCGTTGCATTCTCTTTCAAGCGGTTCATCAATGTATATTCACTAATTTTGCCTAAATAGAATTCAACTATATTCCAGCCCCATTGCCCCCGGTTCGCTTTTTCGTAGTGTTGCGACAAGTTCACCATCGCCCCTTTAGGATAAAATTCCTTTTCCACCAGGTACACCCACAACGAACGGAAAGGATCATTTGGATCGTCTTGATAAAACGCCTGCAGATCATCCTGCGCTAACTTATACCGACCACCGTAATACAACGCGATGCCACGGTTAAGACGCGCGTAATTGTAAGTTGGATCAAGCTCTAATACAGAATCAAACGCTTCATAGGCGGCATCAAAATTGCCAGCCTGTGTGAAGTAAATTCCCAGATAATTAAAAATCTCTGGAATATTAGGCCTAATAGATAAGGCAACAGAAAAATCATTCCGTGCCAAAGCCCTTAGCCCGAGACTATCATACAGCACACCTCTCTCATATAAAAGCTGTGCGTACTCATCTTCTGTCAATGACCGACTCGCAAGAATCTGTTCCATACGAGCCAGAATGACTTCTTGTTGCAATGAAGGTTGTAACGGAATAGCAAAAACTTCGTTTTTACGCCAATCCTTGCTGCTGCATCCTGCCAAAAGAAGTATTGCTACAGCATAACACCAGCGCAGAAAAAGATTCATTTCCTACTCCCGAAAGTCAGACATTAATTAAGAATGCCCTATCACCCATATTGCATTTATTGGGCCTCCTGCCCTGAGTCTATAAACGGCGCTTTTTTACAAGACGCCGTTTATAACATCAAATTTATTCTGCTGATTGTGGTGCCAGTGGTGTATCCTCGGCAATTACGCCGACTGTCGCTTCTTTAATGCTCAGACGAACACGACCCTGGCGATCAATTTCCAGAACTTTAACTGAGACTTCCTGACCAACCTGCAAATAGTCAGCCACTTTCTCAACACGCTTATCAGCAATCTGAGAAATATGTACCAGACCTTCTTTACCACCACCGATAGCAACAAACGCGCCAAAATCAACGATGCGGGTTACTTTACCAATGTAAACACGAGCAACTTCGATTTCAGCAGTGATTTCTTCAATGCGGCTGATGGCATGTTTTGCTTTTTCACCATCAGTTGCAGCAATTTTCACTGTGCCATCATCTTCAATCTCAATGGTAGTACCAGTTTCTTCTGTCAGTGCACGGATAACTGAACCACCTTTACCGATAACATCTTTGATCTTATCAGGATTGATCTTAATAGTATGAATACGTGGTGCAAATTCAGAAATATCATTACGTGGGCTGTTAATTGCCTGTTCCATTACACTCAGGATATGCAAACGCGCACCTTTTGCTTGATTCAGAGCAATTTGCATAATTTCACGGGTAATGCCTTCAATTTTGATGTCCATTTGCAGAGCGCTGATACCTTCACAGCTACCCGCTACTTTAAAGTCCATGTCTCCCAAATGATCTTCATCACCCAAGATGTCAGACAGAACAACAAAATTATCGCCTTCTTTCACTAACCCCATTGCAATACCAGCAACAGCAGCTTTAATCGGCACACCCGCGTCCATTAACGCAAGAGATGCTCCACAAACAGATGCCATTGAAGACGAGCCGTTTGATTCCGTGATTTCAGAAACAACCCGAACGGTATATGGGAATTCGTTAGCTTTTGGCATAACTGCCGCCACACCACGTTTGGCCAGACGACCATGACCAATTTCACGACGTTTTGGTGAACCCATCATACCTGTTTCACCAACAGAATATGGAGGGAAGTTGTAGTGTAATAGGAAACGATCTGTACGCTCTCCCATCAACTCGTCAATGATCTGTGCATCACGTTCTGTACCCAAAGTCGCAGTAACCAAAGCCTGAGTTTCACCACGGGTAAACAGCGCAGAGCCATGAGTTCGGGGCAGAACACCAGTACGTACATCCAATGCACGCACCATATCTTTTTCACGACCATCAATACGTGGTTCACCACACAAGACTCGGCTACGAACAACTTTTTTCTCTAAGCTACCCAAAATTTCATGGATTTCAGCTTCTTCTAAAGCCTCATCCTGTTCCAACAGCGCTGCCGTAACTTCCCCTTTAATAGCATCAACCTGAGCATAACGCTCCTGTTTTTCAGTGATACGATAAGCATCACCCAGACGGCCTTCTGCCAATTCAGCTACCCGGTCATGCAACGCTTGATTAACAGGTTCTGGCACCCAATTCCATTTTTCTTTGCCTGCTTCCGCAGCCAACGCATTAATGTTATCAATAACCACCTGTTGTTGATCATGGCCGAATACTACCGCACCTAACATTTGCTCTTCAGTTAGAATGTCTGCTTCAGACTCAACCATCAGAACAGCACCAGCAGTACCTGAAACCACCAGATCCAAACGGCTATTTTTCAGCTCATCACTGGTTGGGTTCAGCACATACTGATCATTAATATAACCAACACGAGCAGCGCCAATTGGGCCATTGAACGGGATACCAGATAGTGCCAACACAGCAGAAGCACCGATCATTGCAACAATATCTGGGTTAACTTGCGGGTTAACAGAAACAACTGTTGCTACAATCTGCACCTCGTTCAGGAAACCTTCCGGGAACAGAGGACGCAGAGGACGATCAATCAAACGAGCGACTAACGTTTCTCCTTCACCTGGACGACCTTCACGACGAAAGAAGCTGCCTGGAACACGACCAGCAGCATAAGTACGCTCCTGATAGTTAACAGTCAGTGGAAAGAAATCCTGACCTTCTTTTGCTTTCTTTTGACCAACAACAGTGACAAATACAGCCGTGTCATCCATATTGACCATGACAGCAGCTGTGGCCTGGCGGGCCATCATACCTGTTTCGATAGCAACGGTATGTTGACCATATTGAAATTTACGAACAATCGGATTAAGCAAAATAATATCCTTTCGTTAACATTGCCTTTTATATTCAGCAGACAACAATGAATGATCTCTCCATGCCACATCCTCGCGACTAACGACAGGTCTTACTCCCTTAAGCACTCTCATTAGCCGCGCGAACCTCTGTAACTGAAGAGCCTTAACAAAAACCACCACCAGCATTTTTGTGCTGTTATCTATGATGGCTTCTCAGAAGAAAAGGGGCCATATATGGCCCCTTTCCACTGAAACTTGCTTGATTAGCGACGCAGGCCAAGACGCCCAATCAGCGCAGTGTAACTTGTTACATTTTTACGCTTCAGATAGTCCAAAAGTTTACGACGCTGAGAAACCATGCGCAGCAGACCACGACGGCTGTGGTGATCCTTTTTGTGCTCTGAAAAATGGCCTTGCAAGTGGTTAATCTGTGCAGTTAACAAAGCAATCTGTACTTCACTAGAGCCACTGTCATTCGCATCACGACCAAATTCAGCAATAATTTGCGCTTTTGCTTCAGTACTTAGAGACATATTACAACTCCAAAAATATATAAACTAAAATTACAGGTGCCGATCTCTAATTCAGCCACCCAACATATAACTGCGCTATTCTACGCTGCAAATAAGTTAAGCGCAAGATAACCCAAAATACCCTAATCCCGACTTTCAACAACTAAACGGCGGGGAGCAACAAGCCCATCATCATTGATAACAGCAATGCCAATGAATTTCCGTTCATCACCTTCAGTTACGCGTACCATACTTTCAACTAAAGCTGGGGATTTGGCACTGCGCACCGCCTGACCTTGTTTAAAATAAGCCGCAACTACTGGAATCAAATTAACCTCTGGGAAATGAGCAATTGCACTATCCATTGGTAATAGTAATGAATCAATTAATTCGCCCACAGGTATTTCCTGATCTTTGGCTTGCTTTTGTAATTCATATAATTGCTCAAGTGTCACCATGCAATCATTTGGATAATGCGCTACCTGTAAACGTCTTAAATAAATAACGTGAGCACCACAGCCTAATAATTCACCTAAATCATCAATAATAGTGCGAATATAAGTGCCTTTCGAACAGTGTATTTCCAATTCCAGTTCATCATCTTCCCAACGGATAAACTGTAATTCATAGACTGTAATTGGCCGTGCTTCGCGTTCTACCTCAATACCCTGACGAGCATACTCATACAATGGTTTTCCCTGATATTTCAGTGCAGAATACATGGAAGGAATTTGCATGGTATCACCAAGGAATTTATCCAAAGCTGCATCAAGCTGAACCTGACTTAACTGGATTGCCCTTTCACTGATGATTTGCCCGTGTGAATCAGATGTGTCAGTTCGCTGACCAAGACGAGCTATCACTCGATAACGCTTGTCAGAATCAAGTAAGAACTGGGAAAACTTCGTCGCTTCACCAAGGCAAACCGGCAGCATACCGGTTGCCAGTGGATCCAACGCGCCAGTGTGACCAGCTTTGCTAGCGTTGAAAATACGTTTTACTTTTTGTAACGCATCATTAGAAGAAATATCCTGCGGCTTATCCAGTAACAACACACCATGTATATCACGACCGCGACGACGATGCCCCATTACTTCTCCTCTTTGTGATCCACAGAAGCCCGGCGCTGTTCATCATTCTTTACAACATTAGTAACCAGATTGGACATCCTCATCCCCTCTACCAGGGAATTATCGTAGGAGAAAGTCAGTTCTGGCACGACACGCAAACGCATTGCTTTACCCAGCAGAGAGCGAATAAAACCAGAAGCTTCATTCAATGCCTTAATACCATTCTTTACCACATCGGAATCATGTTCTTCAGTCAACACATTCAGAAAGGTGACGAATACTTTGGCATAAGCCAAATCACGAGAAACTTCAACGCCAGAAACAGTCGCCATACCGATTCGGGGATCTTTCACTTCTCGCTGTAAAATGATGGCAATCTCTTTTTGCATTTCCTGTGCAACGCGCTGAGTACGACTGAATTCTCTTGCCATTGTTATATCTCCTGACATTTGGGGGGCAAAAGCCCCCCAATAATGAAATTAACCAGTGGTAGGAATTAAGCGATAGATCGTTTAACTTCAATAACTTCAAATACTTCGATCATGTCACCAACACGAACATCGTTGTAGTTCTTAACACCGATACCACATTCCATGCCATTACGGACTTCGTTAACGTCATCTTTAAAGCGGCGAAGGGATTCCAATTCACCTTCATAAATCACTACGTTATCACGCAACACGCGAATTGGATTATTGCGTTTAATAGTACCTTCGGTCACCATACAACCTGCAATCGCACCAAATTTCGGTGATTTAAACACATCACGAACTTCTGCTAGTCCCATGATCTGCTGTTTATATTCAGGCGCCAGCATACCACTCATTGCCTGTTTAACCTCATCAATCAGGCTATAGATAACAGAGTAATAACGCAGATCCAAACTTTCATTTTCAACAACTCGGCGTGCAGAAGCATCGGCGCGAACATTGAAGCCTAGAATAATTGCATTAGAAGCAGCAGCCAGTGTTGCATCAGTTTCAGTAATACCACCTACGCCAGAGCCGATGATTTTCACTTTCACTTCATCAGTAGACAATTGTTCCAATGCTTCGCGGATCGCTTCACATGATCCCTGAACGTCAGATTTCAGAACAATATTCAATTCAGAAACTTCACCTTCTTCCATGTTAGCAAACATGTTTTCCAGTTTAGACTTCTGCTGGCGAGCCAGTTTGACCTCACGGAATTTACCCTGACGATACAGAGCAACTTCACGAGCTTTCTTCTCATCACGTACAACCGTTGCTTCATCACCAGCCGCAGGTACGTTGGATAGGCCAAGGATTTCCACTGGAATAGATGGCCCTGCGGAGAACACTTCACGACCTAGCTCGTCACGCATTGCCCGAACTCGTCCATATTCAAAGCCACAAAGTACTATATCACCTTTGTTCAAAGTACCTTCCTGAACCAGCACTGTCGCAACCGGACCACGGCCTTTATCCAAGAATGATTCGATAACAACGCCGCTTGCCATACCAGAACGGACTGCTTTTAGTTCAAGAACTTCAGCTTGAAGTAAGATTGCGTCCAGCAATTCATCAATACCAATACCCGCTTTAGCGGATACATTGATAAACTGAGTTTCACCACCCCATTCTTCAGGCTGAACACCGTGCTGAGAAAGCTCACTCTTCACGCGATCCGGATCAGCTTCTGGTTTGTCGATCTTGTTAACCGCAACAACTACAGGCACATTCGCTGCTTTTGCATGCTGAATAGCTTCGATAGTCTGAGGCATCACGCCATCATCAGCAGCAACAACCAGGACCACGATGTCGGTAGCTTTTGCACCGCGTGCACGCATTGAAGTAAATGCAGCATGCCCTGGAGTATCTAGGAAAGTAATCATGCCACTTTCAGTTTCAACATGGTAAGCACCGATATGCTGGGTAATACCACCCGCCTCACCAGAAGCAACTTTCGTAGAACGAATATAATCCAGCAGAGAAGTTTTACCGTGATCAACGTGACCCATGATGGTCACAACCGGCGCGCGCGATTCAGCAACAGCTTCACCTATATCGCGGTCGCTCATCAGCGCTTCTTCCAGCTCATTCTCACGACGCAGGATAACTTTATGACCCATTTCTTCAGCAACCAGCTGTGCAGTTTCCTGATCGATCACCTGGTTGATGGTTGCCATTGCACCCATTTTCATCATGGCTTTGATGACCTGAGAACCTTTGACAGCCATTTTATTCGCCAATTCAGCAACTGTAATAGTTTCACCGATCACAACATCACGGTTAACAGCAGCTACAGGCTTATTGAAGCTTTGTTGCAATGTACTGGTTTTACGTTGCTTGCCTTTTGTACGACCAACTGCACGGGCTTCTTCACGATCTGCTTTAGATTCAGAATGTTTATTATTCTTCTTCTGGCGAGTAGCCTTACCACTACGACTGCGGGCACGACGATCACCTTCAACTTTAGCATCATTTTCGTCTTCTGCTGCACGGGCATGACGGGAGGTAGTGACATGATAATCATCGCTATCAATGGAATCTGAATCACTTGACCACTTATCCTGATTCTCTTCAGCCATACGACGAGCTTCCTCAGCAACGCGTTTAGCCTCTTCCTCTACCTTACGACGCATCTCTTCTTCTGCTTTACGCTTAAGATCGGCAGCTTCTGCTTCACGGCGTGCTTTTTCACTTTGAGTTGTTTTATCAGTCTGTGCTGGTTTTTGTTTATGTTCGGTATGTTGATTGGTCACTTTTTCATTTTCCGCTGCCGGGCGCTTAGCTTTTTCAGCTGCTTCACGTTTGGCCTTGTCTTCTGCCTCACGTTTAGCCTGCTCTTCAGCGAGTTTCTTCGCTGCTGTTTCGGCTTCGCGTTGCGCTTTTTCTTCTGCTTCGCGCCGTGCTTGCTCTTCCGCTTCACGCTTCGCCTGATCTTCCGCTTTAGCCTGTTCAACTGCATCGCGGTTCACATATGTACGCTTTTTGCGGACCTCAACGGCTACCGGTTTGCTTTTACCATCGGTGCCTGAAACATTCAGCGTACTACGTGTCTTACGCTGCAATGTTAATTTATCGGGTTTACCAGCTGAACCACCTTGTTCGCGGTTCAAATGTGCCAGTAAAGCTTCTTTTTCTTTCTGGGAGACTAAATCAGTTTCGGTTTTTTTAATCCCTGCATCAGCAAATTGCTGTACCAGGCGATCAACTGAAGTCTGTATCTCTTCTGCCAGTGATTTTACGGTTACATCTGTCATGCTGTTCCTTCCTGCTACGGTTTATTACGCATCATCGCCAAACCAACAGATATTTCGGGCAGCCATGATGAGCTCGCCTGTTTTCTCATCATTCAAACCTTCAATATCAGATAGGTCGTCGATACCCTGCTCGGCAAGATCTTCCAGCGTATAGATGCCACGGGCAGCCAGGTCAAATGCCAGAGTACGATTCATACCAGTCAGATTTAACAACTCTTCAGTTGGTTGTTTATCACTGAGGCTTTCTTTCTGAGCCAGTTCCAGAGTAGTTAAAGCAGCTTTCGCACGTTCACGCAGGACTTCGATAGTTTCCTCATCAATGCCTTCAATTTCCAGAAGTTCCTTAATTGGTACATAGGCCAATTCTTCCAGAGTTGAGAACCCTTCTTCGACTAGAACGGTAGCAAATTCTTCATCAATATCGAGATGCTTAGTGAATGTATCAATAGAAGCATGAGCTTCTGCCTGATGTTTTGCTTGTAACTCTTCAGCAGTCATGACATTTAATTCCCATTTGTCATCACCACGGTGTTTTTTCAACAACTGCGCAGCCAGGCGCACATTTTGACCATTACGGCCGATAGCCTGCGCTAAGTTGTTGCTTTCAACGGCAACATCCATCGTACACTTGTCTTCGTCGACAACAATAGATGCAACATCAGCCGGAGCCATAGCATTAATGACAAACTGAACAGGATTATCATCCCACAGTACGATATCGATTCGTTCGCCGCCCAGTTCACTGGAAACAGCCTGTACCCGCGCACCACGCATGCCAACGCAAGCACCTACCGGATCGATACGCTTGTCATTCGTTTTTACTGCAATCTTAGCGCGAGAACCCGGATCTCGGGCAGCAGCTTTAATTTCAATTAGCTCCTCACCAATTTCCGGAACCTCAATACGGAACAGTTCAACCAGCATTTCCGGGCGGGAACGACTGACAAACAGTTGCGCACCTCGTGCTTCAGGGCGAACATCATACAGTACACCACGCACGCGGTCACCTGGGCGGAAATTTTCCCTTGGTAACATATCTTCGCGAAGGATAACGGCTTCAGCGTTATTGCCCAAATCAAGAGTGATATTCTCACGATTGACTTTCTTAACTACACTGGTGATGATCTCACCTTGCTGTTCGCGGAACTGGTCAACAACCATAGCGCGCTCAGCCTCACGTACTTTTTGTACAATAACCTGTTTAGCGGTTTGCGTTGTAATACGATCAAACGTTACTGATTCAATTTGATCTTCGGTATAGCTACCCAAATCGATTTCAGGCTCTTCAAATCTAGCCGCTTCCAGCGTAATTTCACGAGTCGGCTGAGTCACTTCTTCAACAACTAACCAACGGCGGAAAGTGTCAAAATCGCCAGATTTACGGTCAATGCTGACACGAACATCAATATCTTGTTCATATTTTTTCTTGGTGGCTGTGGCCAATGCTGTTTCCAGCGCCTCGAAGATCTTTTCGCGTGGAAGGGATTTTTCGTTGGAAACCGCTTCCACAACAGCCAGAATTTCTTTATTCATCCTAGTTGCCTCATCCGAACTTTAAAAGTGGGGTACCAGGTTCGCTTTCTGGATGTTGCTCAGTGCGAACACTTCATCTTTTCCATCCACCGTAACCGTGATAATTTCGCCGTCGACAGTTTTGATAATGCCCAGCCATTTCCGACGGTTTTGCATTGCTATACGTAAAACCAGACTGACTTCCTCACCAATAAAACGCTGGTAATGTTCAGCCGTGAACAATGGACGCTCTAAGCCAGGTGAAGAAATTTCCAGGTTATAAAGCACTGAGATAGGATCTTCGACATCCAATACCGCACTGACCTGGTGGCTAACATCAGCACAATCATCAACAGTGATACCATTCTCACTATCAATATAAATCCGCAATGTAGAAACACGTGCACGAATAAACTCCAAGCCGACTAACTCAAAGCCTAAAGCTTCAACTGGTGCTGAAATCATCGCTGTTAATTTTTGCTCTAATGTGGACAAGCCCACCCCCAAGACATAAAAAAAGGGCTAATTAGCCCAGTAGTTCTGTTGTCAAATAACAAAAAACCCCGAAATTCGGGGCTTTATGCAACTGGACCCTATTTGCTGCCAGTGGCTTCAACCACTCACTTCATGCCCCTTTAAATCAGAACCAATATTTCAAATATTGCTGAATTATTTCGTTCAAAAAAGTGCATCTTAATTTAAGAAGTGGTTGCGGGAGCCGGATTTGAACCGACGACCTTCGGGTTATGAGCCCGACGAGCTACCATGCTGCTCCATCCCGCGTTCGAAAACGTGGCAAATATTACGCCGATAGCTGCAAAAACGCAAGCTATCCGAATAATGGTACCGAGGACGGGACTTGAACCCGTAAGCCCTAGTGTGGGCACTACCACCTCAAGGTAGCGTGTCTACCAATTTCACCACCTCGGCACTACTATGAGGTTATCGTTGATTAAACAACCCCATTTCAATTCTTTCTTGTGACGATTACTGCGGAATATCACTATTTGGTGCTGCCGGGACCGTCGGAATCTCCATTGGTTTCTCAGCTTTAGCAGGCTCGCCAATGTTTTCCCATTTACTGCTTACACCCGTTTGGTTACTGGTCATATTTCCAAGCACCAAACTAATAATAAAAAACAGAGTGGCGAAAAGCGCAGTCATACGAGTCATAAAGTTACCAGAGCCCGATGAACCAAACAGCGTTGCAGAGGCACCCGCACCAAAGGAAGCACCCATATCAGCACCTTTACCCTGCTGTAGCATAACCAAGGCAATTAGCCCCATAGCAACTAGCAAGAAAACAACTAAAAGAGCTTCATACATATGTCGTACCTATGTCCTCGTGGGGTTTACCACGGTTTACGTGGCTACCTTATACCGCATCACCCACTCAAACAGGTTAATCACCTGACCGAGTGGGTCTGAATACTAACCAAACCACATCTGATACGCAAGGTTAATTTCAATAATCATAATCACTTGAAGAAAAAAACAACAAATTAACCAGCGCGTTTCACTGCATCAGCAATACGATGTGCCAAAGCAGTGACTTGTACATCATCTTCACCCTCTACCATGACACGAATCAATGGCTCAGTACCAGACTTACGTAACAATACCCGTCCACGGCCATTTAATTCAGCTTCAACAGATTTAGTCGTATTCATTACGCTTTCCGATTTAAGTGGATCGTGTGAACCGGAGAAACGAACATTTACCAGCACCTGCGGTAAAAGTTTCATACCACTACACAGATCGTGCAAACTCATATGGTTACGCACCATAGCACTCAGAATCTGAAGGCCAGCAACAATGCCGTCACCCGTAGTTGTTTTATCCAGTAAGATAACATGACCAGAGTTTTCGGCCCCTAAACGCCAGCCTTCTTCCTGCAATTTTTCCAGCACATAACGGTCACCCACTTTAGTACGCAAAAATGGGATACCAAGCTGCTTCAATGCTAACTCCAATCCCATATTACTCATCAGCGTACCAACAACGCCACCACGCAGTTGTCCTTGTCTCAATGCTTCACGGGCAATAATATAAAGGATCTGGTCGCCATCAACTTTCTGTCCCAAATGGTCAACCATAATAACGCGGTCACCATCACCATCAAATGCCAAACCAACATCTGCTTTCTCTTCTACAACACGTTGTTGCAACAAACGAACATCGGTAGCACCGCACTTTTCATTAATATTGATACCGTTTGGTTCACAGCCAATCGTCACAACATCAGCCCCTAGTTCTCTGAGTACATTTGGAGCAATGTGGTAAGTCGCACCGTTAGCGCAATCAAGTACAATTTTCAATCCATTAAGACTTTGCTCACTTGGAAATGTACCTTTACAGAATTCGATATAACGACCAGCAGCATCAACAATACGATTTGCGCGCCCTAACTCTGCGGATTCCACACAAGTCAGTGGCTTTTCCATTTCAGCTTCAATCGCTTCTTCCACATCATCCGGCAGTTTCGTACCATCAATAGAGAAGAATTTAATACCGTTATCATAATAAGGATTATGAGAAGCAGAGATAACAATTCCAGCTTCAGCACGGAAAGTTCGGGTCAGATAAGCAACAGCAGGTGTTGGCATAGGACCAGTGAACGAAGCAGATAAGCCAGCCGCAGCTAAACCTGCTTCTAAAGAAGATTCCAGCATATAGCCAGAAATACGGGTATCTTTACCGATAATGATCTTACGAGAACCATGACGAGCCAGTACCTTACCCGCAGCCCAACCAAGCTTTAACACAAAATCTGGCGTAATTGGGCTATCGCCCACTTTGCCACGGATACCATCGGTACCAAAATATTTGCGGTTACTCATAATTTCTTTTCTTCCTTTGCTGAAAGTGTTGCTCCGACAATGTGCATTGCCTGCACGGTTTCTTTGACATCATGTACCCGGATAATTTGCGCTCCTTGCATAGCAGCGATAACTGCGCAAGCTACACTACCGGTAACCCTTTCTTGTGGCGGTACATGAAGCAACTGACCTATCATAGATTTACGTGACATTCCTGCTAGCACAGGTAAACCAAATTGATGAAATTGGTTTAAATGTGCCAATAACTGATAATTATGCGTCAAGTTCTTGCCAAAACCGAAGCCAGGATCAAGAACAAGTTTATCTTTTGTTATCCCTGCCATCACACAACGTTTAATTTGCTCAGTAAAAAATTGGTTCACTTCTATTAACAAATTTTCATAATGTGGAGCATCTTGCATAGTACGTGGCTGGCCTTTCATATGCGTCAAGCAAACGGGTAAGCCAGATTTAGCTACGCTTTCCAAAGCACCAGGCTCTTGTAATGCACGAATATCGTTAATCAAATGGGCGCCAGCTTTTGCTGACTCACTCATCACCAATGCTTTCGAGGTATCAACAGAAATCCAGATATTAAATCGTTGAGCTAAAGCCTCAACAACCGGAACAACACGATCCACTTCTTCTTGTTCACTAACTTCATCAGCTCCCGGACGGGTAGATTCCCCACCGATATCAATGATCGCAACGCCTTCATTAATCATCTTCTCAGCATGTTGTAAGGCCATATCCAGAGTATTATGAGCCCCTCCATCAGAAAATGAATCTGGAGTCACATTCAAAATACCCATTACTTGTGGGCGGGAAAGATCGAGAACATTGTCTCTGGCTCTGAGTTTCATGTTAGGTTACCTTCAATGTCAAAACCCCAGGACTTACCTGGGGTTTCATGAATATCAAATCAGACTACGAAACAATGGAACAATTACTGATCTTTATTTCCTGACTGCCCTACTTGCTCACCACCTTGCGCCAATGTATTGATATCATCAGTTGGTTTTGCAGCCTGTGGAGGAGGTGTATTACCTGTTGGGCGACTGTTATTACTGCCGCCGCTATCACTTTCCCATCCAGCTGGTGGACGAACATTTGTACGATTCATTAAGTCATCAATCTGGGGAGCATCAATAGTTTCGTACTTCATCAATGCATCTTTCATCGAATGCAGAATATCAAGGTTGTCCATCAGAATCTGACGAGCACGTTGATAGTTATGATCGATAATTGCCTTAACTTCCTGATCAATAAGACGAGCAGTTTCATCAGACATGTGCTTAGCTTTAGCAACTGAACGGCCAAGGAACACTTCCCCTTCTTCCTCTGCATAGAGTAATGGGCCAAGTTTTTCCGAGAACCCCCACTGAGTTACCATGTTACGGGCAATTGATGTCGCCACTTTGATATCGTTAGATGCGCCAGTAGAAACGCTGTCTGGGCCATAAATAATCTCTTCCGCCAGACGACCTCCATATAAGGTTGAAATCTGGCTTTCCAACTTCTGGCGACTAGCGCTGATCTGATCGCCTTCCGGTAGGAAAAAAGTCACACCCAAAGCGCGACCACGCGGAATAATGGTAACTTTATGAACAGGATCATGCTCAGGAACCAGACGGCCAATAATAGCATGGCCTGCTTCATGATAAGCAGTTGATTCTTTTTGCTCTTCCGTCATCACCATAGAGCGGCGTTCTGCGCCCATCATGATTTTGTCTTTCGCTTTTTCGAATTCAACCATAGAAACTACGCGTCTGTTACCACGGGCAGCAAACAAAGCAGCTTCGTTCACTAGGTTAGCCAAATCAGCACCAGAGAATCCCGGAGTACCGCGAGCAATGACAGAAGCATCAACATCAGTATCCAGAGGAACCCGGCGCATATGAACCTTCAGAATCTGCTCGCGACCACGTACGTCTGGCAAACCAACAACAACCTGACGGTCAAAACGACCAGGACGCAACAACGCAGGATCAAGTACGTCGGGACGGTTAGTCGCGGCAATAACGATAATACCCTCATTGCCTTCAAAACCATCCATCTCAACTAGCATCTGGTTCAGAGTCTGCTCACGTTCATCATGACCCCCACCCAAACCAGCACCACGCTGACGGCCCACCGCATCAATCTCATCAATAAAGATGATACAAGGTGCTGCTTTCTTCGCCTGCTCGAACATATCACGAACACGGGATGCACCAACACCAACAAACATTTCAACAAAGTCAGAACCAGAGATAGTAAAGAACGGCACTTTCGCTTCACCAGCAATTGCTTTTGCCAGTAAAGTCTTACCCGTACCCGGAGGCCCAACCATCAGAATACCTTTCGGAATTTTTCCACCTAACTTCTGGAAGCGGCCTGGTTCTCGCAGATATTCCACCAGTTCACCAACTTCTTCTTTCGCTTCGTCGCAACCAGCAACATCAGCAAAAGTGGTTTTAATCTGATCTTCTGTCAGCATACGGGCCTTGCTTTTACCAAAAGACATTGCCCCTTTACCGCCACCACCCTGCATCTGGCGCATAAAGAAAATCCAGACCCCAATAAGCAGTAACATCGGGAACCAGGAAATGAAAATAGAAGTTAGCAGACTTGGTTCCTCTGGGGGTTCACCAACCACTTTTACGTTTTTATTCAGCAACGTATCTAGCAGTTTTTCATCCTGTACTGGTAGGTAAGTGGTGTATCTGCTGTTATCTTTCCTACTAACGTTAATTTCACGACCTGTGATACGAACTTCGCGCACCTGATCCTGGGCTAATTCATTGATGAAGGTAGAGTAATCCACCCTACGACTATTGGAATCGCTGGGACCAAAACTCTGGAATAACGACATCAGCACAACTGCGATAACTAACCAGAGAATCAGGTTTTTCGCCATGTCACTCAAGGGATTAACCTCATATTACAACTGTGTTAACAAATAGCATTCAGGGTACTATAGTTTCCGCCCTGTCGCTACAATGTATACTTCACGCGATCGGGCCCGCGAAGCGTCTGGCTTACGAATTTTCACGTTCGTAAATAGGGAGCGCATTTCCCTCAGGTATTCATCAAAGCCCTCTCCCTGAAACACTTTGACAATAAAACTCCCCCCAGGGGCCAGCACATCACGACACATATCTAACGCCAATTCAACCAGATACATGGATCGAGGAATATCGACCGCAGGTGTTCCGCTCATATTGGGTGCCATATCCGACATGACGACCTGGACTTTGTTATCACCAACTCGCTCAAGCAATGTTTTCAATACAAGTTCATCACGAAAATCACCCTGAAGGAAATCGACGCCAACAATGGGATCCATCGGTAAAAGATCACAGGCAATCACTCGCCCATTATCACTAATTTGACTCACTGCGTACTGAGACCATCCACCAGGAGCTGCACCTAAATCGACAACGGTCATGCCAGGCTTAAAAATTTTGTCACTTTGTTGAATTTCATCAAGTTTAAACCAAGCGCGAGAACGAAGCCCTTTTTTCTGTGCTTGCAGAACATATTTATCACTAAAGTGTTCTTGTAACCAGCGACTGGAGCTTGCCGAACGTTTTTTATTGGCCATTGTCCTTTCCAACTATACTACGAATAAAGAGCCAGATATCTATTGCTCCATACACCAAAACCACAACACACTATTTATGGTGATAGAGATGAGATGGCGGTAGAATGTCTCGTTTTCAATCCTAACTAAGCAAAAAAACAATGGCCCTTAACAAAAAACAAGTACAACACCTGAAAAGTCTCGCTCACCCGCTAAAACCTGTCGTCATGATTGGTAATAACGGCCTGACCGAGGGTGTGTTGGCCGAAATTGAACAAACGCTGTCACACCATGAGCTTATCAAAGTCAAAATCGCAGGCGAAGATCGCGAAACCAAAAATTTGATCGCCGATGCAATTGTCCGCGAGACCGGTGCATATAATGTGCAAATTATCGGTAAAACTCTAGTTCTTTACCGCCAATCGGAAGAACGCAAAATTATTTTACCTAAATAATCAAACCACATTTATATAAAATGCGGTGCGCATATTATGATAAAAAAGGCCATATTCGGCCTTTTTTACTTTTCCACGATCCTTATGTAACTTTACCTAACGTAAACCAATAGCAACAGGCCAATCCCGAAGTTAAATATATTCAACTTTCAGGATTTCATATTCAACTTCACCACCTGGTGTTTTGATAATAACAACGTCATCAACTTCTTTACCTATCAAACCGCGGGCAATTGGTGAATTCACTGAGATTAGATTTTCTTTAATATCCGCCTCATCATCACCCACAATCCGGTAAGTCTGCTCTTCATCAGTATTAACATTCAAAACCGTAACTGTAGTCCCAAAAATAACACGTCCAGCCTTGGGCATCTTTGTGACATCAATCACTTGTGCATTAGAAAGTTTAGCTTCGATTTCCTGAATACGGCCTTCGCAGAAACCTTGTTGTTCACGAGCAGCATGATACTCAGCGTTTTCTTTCAGATCACCATGTTCACGCGCTTCAGCAATGTCTGAAATAATTTTTGGACGACGTACGTTCTTTAGATAATCTAGCTCTTCGCGCAACTTATCCGCGCCACGTACCGTCATTGGAATCTGTTTCATTTATTAATCCTCTAAATCTTTCCTGAGCAAAAAACCAGCATCATCCTGATGTTTTCAGATAACAGCACAATGAGCACACCTTGTCGGGCGGGCTTACAGACAATAAACAATAGTGCAAACCATGGGACTACCCAGAGTTCACAATCATATTTTACATATTAATATATCATTCTAACGTAGACTTGGTGATGGGTCATCGTTTACTTTTCCCCACTTTGCGCCTTAGTATTGTGGTATGTCTACATCCATATGCGAAATTTATGTCCTTCTTTAAAATTGCCGGCAGATTAATTTGCGTTACCGCTCTGTATCTGATTACACCCAACGCAAACGCCACACCTGTTGAGGAATATACGCAATATCTGCCTGATGGTACTAATCTGGCGTTAATCGCTCAAAAAACGGGTAGCAGTACCCCGTTAATTGATTATCACGGGCAACAAATGGCTCTACCAGCAAGTACGCTGAAAGTTGTCACAGCTCTTGCAGCATTGTTACAACTGGGTAAAGATTATCGCTTTATCACCACACTGGAAAGTCACGGAAAAATTTCAAACGGCGTCCTGAAAGGGAATTTGATTGCTCGTTTTGTCGGAGATCCGACACTGACCCGTCAACAACTTCGCAATATGGTCACAGTTCTGAAACAATCTGGCGTGGAAAAAATTGACGGCGATCTTCTGATAGATGTTTCCACCTTTGCCAGCCACGATAAAGCTCCCGGTTGGGTATGGAATGACATGACCCAATGTTTCAGTGCTCCCCCTGCTGCCGCAATTGTAGATCGAAATTGTTTTTCAGTTTCGCTATATAGTGCTGAACGCCCCGGTGATACTGCATTTATCCGCGTAGCATCCTTTTATCCCGTAAATATGTTCAGCGAAGTTAAAACGTTGGCAAAAGGCTCTCCTGAAAGCCAGTACTGTGAACTGGACGTCGTTCCCGGAGAACTGAACCGTTTTACTCTTACCGGATGCCTTACTCAACGCAGTGAACCGTTGCCACTGGCTTTCGCGATTCAAAATGGTACCAGCTATGCGGGTGCAATCCTCAAAAATGAATTGCAAATTGCAGGAATTGAAATCACAGGTAATCTTAAACGCCAAAGCTTACCAACTGAACCGGGAAAAGTTCTGGCTCAAAATCAATCAGCACCATTACATGATCTGCTGAAAGTCATGCTAAAAAAATCTGACAATATGATTGCTGATACCGTATTTCGGACAATAGGCCGACAATACTTTGATATACCAGGAACCTGGCGTTCAGGCTCTGATGCGGTAAGGCAAGTATTAAAACAAAAAGCAGGTATCGATCTAGGAAATACCGTGATGGTGGATGGCTCAGGATTATCCCGCCATAATCTGATTACTCCAGCAACCATGATGGAAGTATTACAGTTTATTGCTCAACATGATCAAGAATTAGATTTTATTTCCATGCTGCCATTAGCGGGTCATGATGGCACATTAAGATACCGAGGAGGGCTGGATGAAGCAGGAGTAAACGGAAAAGTTTCGGCTAAAACCGGTGCTCTGCAAGGAGTTTATAACCTAGCTGGCTTTATAACCACTGCTAGCGGTCAACAAATTGCTTTCGTGCAATTTATTTCTGCTTACGCCGTACCGCCAAAAGAGCATCGCAACCGTCGGGCCCCTTTGATTCGATTCGAAAGCAGACTGTATAAAGATTTATACCAACACAACTGATAAAATTGGCGCCACAAAGATGGCGCCCTTAGCTATGATGAGAAAGTAAAAAAATCAGCGTTTGTAAATAACTTCAACGCCTTTATCGTCATCTTCGTCCCAATCGTCATCCCAGTCATCGTCTATTTCCGAAACCTGTTCCAATTGCTTCTTATGGTAGTCATCCCACATGAATTCAACTTTCTCAGGCTGAGCTTCACCTTCTGTTCTGCTCATATTACGAGGCTGAGTTTTCATAAAGTCCATAATATCCCAGCAAAGCGCTTTAACGCCCAGACGATTTATCGCTGAGATCATATAAAAGTCGCCTTCCCAACCCAATTCATCAGCAATAGCTTGGGCACGCTGTCTAGCTTCTTCTGGCTCCAACAGATCAACTTTATTGAACACCAACCAACGTGGTTTTTCTGCCAATTTTTCACTGTATTGCTGTAGCTCGTTGACAATAATCCGGGCATTTTCAATAGGATCTGATTCATCAACAGGACAAATATCGATTAAGTGCAGCAATACCCGGCAACGTTCCAGATGTTTCAAGAAGCGAATACCCAAGCCAGCACCATCGGAAGCACCTTCAATGAGCCCTGGAATATCAGCAACAACGAAACTTTGTTCGTTATCCATCCTTACTACACCCAAGCTTGGGACCAGAGTGGTAAATGGATAATCTGCAACTTTTGGTTTAGCAGCAGAAACAGCACGGATAAAGGTGGATTTGCCCGCATTTGGCATCCCTAGCATACCAACATCTGCCAACAACATCAGTTCCAGCATCAATTCACGAGTTTCACCTGAAGTCCCCATCGTTCTTTGACGAGGGGCCCGGTTAACAGAAGATTTAAAGCGGGTATTACCAAGCCCATGGAATCCACCCTTTGCTACCATTAGACGCTGTTCATGACGAATCATATCGCCTAAAACCTCACCGGTTGCTGTATCACGGATACGAGTCCCCACAGGGACTTTAATCGTAGTATCCTGACCACGCTTGCCTGTACAATCACGGCTTTGACCATTTTGTCCACGTTCTGCTCGAAAGGATTTTTCAAAACGATAGTCAATCAATGTATTGAGATTTTCATCTGCTAACAGATAAACATCCCCACCATCCCCACCATCCCCACCGTCTGGCCCACCTTTCGGAATATATTTTTCACGACGGAAGCTGACACAACCATTGCCACCATCCCCTGCAACAACCAGTATTCTGGCTTCATCTACAAATTTCATATTTTTTCTCCGTATGATAGCCATTACAGTGCTGGACGGCCGTGTTACCCAGAGATGGCGTACTTTAAATATAAAAAGCCCCGCAACACATGCAGGGCTTCTGATTCGGTTTATAACTCGAAAAACTTATTCAGCTTCGATGCTGATAAATTTGCGGTTTTTCGGGCCCTTAACTTCGAATTTAACTTTCCCGTCAGCTAATGCGAACAGGGTGTGATCACGACCACAACCAACGTTATCGCCAGCGTGGAATTTAGTACCACGTTGACGAACAATGATGCTGCCTGCTAATACAGACTCGCCACCAAAACGTTTTACACCCAGACGTTTGCTTTCAGAATCGCGGCCATTACGAGTTGAGCCGCCAGCCTTTTTGTGTGCCATTAATCTGCTCTCCTAAATCTTAAGCGATGCCAGTGATTTTAACATCGGTGAACCACTGACGGTGGCCTTGCTGCTTACGGCTGTGTTTACGACGACGAAACTTAACGATTTTAATTTTCTCGCCACGACCATGGGCAACCACTTCAGCTTTGATTTTAACGCCTTCAACGACAGGAGCGCCGATTTTGATGTCATCACCATTAGCGACCATCAGAACCTGGTCAAACTCAACAGTTTCACCCGTTGCGATGTCCAGCTTTTCCAGGCGAATTGTTTGACCTTCGCTGACTCGGTGTTGTTTACCACCACTTTGGAAAACCGCGTACATATAAACTCCGCTTTCCGCACGCCCCCTTAAATAATCATTCCAGAGCGCACTATAAATATTCATAATAGGGCGCGAATTCTACGCAAAAAAGCCTAAGAAGACAAGAGCAGAATTAGAGCAGATGATAAAAAAACACAGTTGCTGAATTGTCATTTATTTAGACTGTTTTTCGAGTACAATCAAGACACAGCAATAACTATTTTAATGTTAATATGAACACAACTCTGCATTAAAACCCACAGCCGAAAAAATATGAATTTAGAATCCATTATCAAGCTAACCGCTGATGATATGGCAGCGGTAAATGAAACCATTCTTAGTCAGTTGAATTCTGACGTTACTCTTATCAATCAGTTGGGCTACTACATAATCAGTGGTGGTGGAAAACGTATTCGCCCAATCATTGCCATCCTGGCTAGCAGAGCATTGGGTTATCAGGGTGATAAGCATATTACTGTTGCTGCATTAATTGAATTTATCCACACAGCGACTCTGTTACATGATGATGTAGTGGATGAATCAGACATGCGACGTGGCAAAGCGACTGCCAATGCCATGTTTGGTAATGCAGCAAGCGTGCTGGTTGGTGATTTTATATACACGCGCTCTTTCCAGATGATGACAGCGCTTAACTCCATGCGAGTTCTTAAATTGATGTCAGAGGCAACCAATGTTATCGCTGAAGGCGAAGTTTTACAGCTGATGAACTGCAATGATCCAAATATTTCTGAAGATGATTATATGCGGGTGATTTACAGTAAAACAGCCCGATTGTTTGAAGTCGCCGCGCACTCTTCCGCAATTCTTTCTAATGCCACCCCAGAGCAAGAAATGGCTTTACAAAATTACGGACGTTATTTAGGCACTGCATTCCAGTTAATTGATGATTTACTGGATTATAATGCTGATAGCGATACATTAGGCAAAAACACCGGTGATGATCTTAACGAAGGTAAACCGACATTGCCCTTGCTACACGCTATGAATCACGGCACTCCAGAACAATCCGCACTTATCCGTGAAGCAATTGAAAAAGGTAATGGCCGCCATTTACTCGAAACCGTACTGACAACCATGAAACAGTGCGGTTCATTGGAATATACCCGTAAACGAGCAGAGGAAGAAGCAGATAAAGCAATAGCTGCTTTGCAGGCGCTGGAAAACTCCCCATACAAGCAAGCACTCGTGGGGTTAGCCCATATTGCCGTACAACGCCTTTCTTAATCGATAGAACGAAACCTGGGGTTAATCTGACTCTAGGTTTTTCTCTACGTCTTCAACACCTACATCAATATAACCAATAAGTTTTGCGAGCCCCTCTCGAAGAATAAATTTCACAATTTTTTCCCGCTCAACTTTAGTTAATTGATAGTAAGCCTCAATCCAAATTAAGAATGGGTCTTGTCGTTTGTTTGTATAATCAATAGTACTTTCCCCTACGGATAGCACATTAAGTACATCTTCAGGCAAACTATTTATATGATATTCAAGAGCCTTGCCCTGAACACCTCGTTTACGTCTATATTCCCATCCTTCCCGCCTTGCCATCAGATTTATCCCCTGTGGCGAAGAAGGAAGTCCGGCAATACCAACCAGCTCTTTAGCTGAGTACCATTCTTTTTTCATACTTTTCTTCTCACTTTGCACCGGGATAATGAAGAAGAATCCAAGTTAGTTGGCATTTCTAATTTCCAAAAATGGGCTAAACAACAGAAAGTTTTTCTAAAAAACTTCTGATACCATCCCGTAAAATCATGGCTATCACAGCCTGTTTCTCAGATTCTGATAACTGATGAAAAGCGCCAACCCAAATCGACAAAGGATCTTGCTTATGCACCTGATACTCAGAAGATGATTCATGAAGCTCCAATGCTGCAATGGTCGTTTCCGGGAAACAGGAGTAGTGATACTCGACTGCTTTACCTTGTACACCTTGTCTTTTTTGACATAACCACTCCTCTCGTTTTGCTCTGGCATTAACTCCTTGTGGTGATCCAGGTAACTCACCCACGCCGATTAACTCCTTGGCCGAATACCACTCTTTTTTCATCACGTTTCTCTATTTTTGTAACCAAGTTCAAAAAAGAAGTTTTTAAGAAAAAATTTGGAAATACTTTTGGAAAAATAATGCTATTTTATTTCTCAATAACAGGTTTAAGTTCGTTATTGCTCTCATGCACACCTGTTATTTATACCACTAACATAGCATCAAATTTAATAAAAAAAGGATTAAAAATGATTTCAAGGAAATCTGATTGGCATCCTGCCGATATAATTGCAGCTTTACGCAAGCGGGGAACAACCTTAGCTGAGGTATCACGCAGAGCAGGGCTCAGCTCATCGACCCTGGCGAATGCACTATCTCGTCCGTGGCCAAAGGGAGAATGGATAATTGCGAATTATCTGGAAATACACCCTTCAGAAATTTGGCCAAGTCGTTATTTTGATCCAAATACTGGAGAATTATTAGAAAGGAAAGTACGCGAACAAACAAATAATTAGCTAACGAATTATATTAGCTGAACAAAAACCGCCGGTAATTCGCTATACCAGCGGTTTTATTGTTTCATAGATATATATTTTTTACTTATAAAATATATTAATTAGTTATTAATAAATTTTTCGCCTAATTCTATATCTTTTCTCAATACATCTAGCATGCCTTCCAGTGCTTTTTGTTCAAAATCACTCAGCTCACCAACGTTCAAACGCTCTTCTACGCCATTTTTACCCAAACGAACTGGCTGGGCAAAGAAGCGAGTATATTTACCATCACCTTCAATATAAGCACATTCTACAACATCACTTTCGCCTTGTAAGCCACGGACCAAAGAGAGGCCCAGACGAGCCGCAGCTTGCCCCATAGACAGAGTTGCAGATCCTCCACCCGCCTTAGCCTCAACGACTTCAGTACCGGCATTCTGAATACGCTTAGTTAAGACAGCCAGCTCTTCATCAGTAAAGCTCACACCAGGGATCTGAGACAACAGAGGTAAGATTGTCACACCAGAATGACCACCGATAACGGGTACTTCGATTTCCTGTGGTTTTTTACCTTTCAATTCAGCAACAAAAGTATTAGAGCGAATAACATCCAGCGTTGTAACACCAAACAGGCGGTTTTTGTCATATACACCTGCTTTTTTCAGCACTTCGGCTGCAATAGCCACAGTTGTGTTGACTGGGTTAGTAATAATCCCAATCAGTGATTTAGGGCAAGTTTTAGCCACTTGTTCTACCAGGTTACGAACGATCCCCGCATTAACATTAAACAGATCTGAACGATCCATACCTGGTTTACGGGCAACCCCGGCAGAAATCAATACAACATTTGCTCCTTCCAACGCTGGAGTTGCATCTTCACCAGCAAAGCCTTTAATTTTCACTTCCGTTGGAATGTGGCTCAGATCAACAGCCACCCCAGGTGTTACTGGAGCGATATCATATAAAGAAAGTTCTGAACCTGAAGGAAGCTGGGTTTTTAGTAGAAGAGCAAGAGCCTGACCAATACCACCGGCTGCACCGAGAACTGCAACTTTCATCCTGATACTCCTTAAATCGTTTATACTTTAAAATGCTGTGAATTCATCTAGTTAAGAACCATAGATTACTACGTTTTTGAAAACAATCGGTTAACAACCAAATTGTGGACTTACGCTATAGATAGTGGGACGCAAAAGTCGCCGTATTCTAGGCAAAATGCTTATCTGTTAATGAGATAACGGACACTATTTTGAGAATTTCCTTATGATTTTACGAAACAATTGGCTAAATACCTTACACCCAACAACAACGCCAAACAACATCATTTGATTAACAATATATTTACTTGATAACCGGCTAAAAAAGCAAATTTCCATATTCATATTTTATGAATTTCTATAATAACATAAGACCAACTTTACACGGTTCAAATTGGTTATAAAATCATTATTATTGCATAAAAATTCATTTATATGCATAATACAAGTTTCATAGCTGATTGAATATGGTGAAATATGCGCACTCCCTCTAAACAGGAAGACTTAGTAAAAGCTTTCAAGGCGTTATTGAAAGAAGAAAAATTTAGCTCTCAAGGTGAAATTGTCACTGCTTTACTGGAAGAAGGTTTTGAGAACATTAACCAATCCAAAGTTTCTAGAATGCTGACTAAATTTGGTGCTGTTCGCACCCGTAATGCTAAAATGGAGATGGTTTACTGCCTGCCTGCTGAGCTTGGTGTTCCTACTGCCACTAGCCCACTAAAAAATCTAGTATTAGACGTTGATTACAACCATCCTATAGTTGTGATTCGCACAAGCCCTGGTGCAGCTCAACTTATTGCTCGTCTGCTAGATTCTCTTGGTAAATCAGAAGGTATACTCGGCAGTATCGCAGGTGATGACACCATCTTCGTTACACTCACCAGAGATTCTACAACAGAACAGCTGCGTGGAGCCATCCTTGGGTTGTTCGAACAAGAGCTTTAAATGAACGCGCCAACATGGCGCGATTCATTTTCCCGCTGCTATTCTCAGGATTGATAAGCTTTTTTATTCAGCTTAGAGAGTAATTTTTCATGAATATCACCAAACCCTCCATTACTCATAACCAGAATATGATCCCCCTGCTGCGCCTTATCAACAATCATATGCACCAGTGAATCTATATCAGCACTCCAATACGCTGGCTGAACACAGTGATCTGCAATTTCTGATACGTGCCATTTAATATTAGCTGGCTGGAATAAGAATACTTCATCAGCACGCCCCAATGCTGGTGCGATCTCATTCTTACTCACACCCATTTTCATCGTATTTGAACGCGGTTCCAGTACGGTAATAATACGGGCTGTTCCTCCAACCTTACTACGCAGGGCTTCGAGTGTTGCCAAAATTGCTGTCGGGTGATGAGCAAAATCATCATAAACAGTAACGCCGTTTTCCTCACCACGTAGTTCAAGGCGACGACAGGCATTAATAAATTCACTTAAAGCACAACAGGCATCTGCGGGCTGGACACCAACATGATGTGCAGCAGCAATTGCAATCAACCCATTGCGCATATTATGTTCACCCACCAGCAACCCGTTCACTTCTCCGACAACTTTACCACCATAAGACACCTGATAATGACAGCTGTCTGTACTGATCTTTTTTGCCTGCCAGTTACCGGTTTCACCCACTAGTTCCAACTCACTCCAACAGCCCATAGACAAAACCTGTTTCAGGTTAATATCATTATCCGGGACAAGGATCTTACCACTACCCGGAACGATCCTGACAAGATGGTGGAACTGCCTCTGAATAGCAGCCAGATCGCCAAAAATATCGCCATGATCGAATTCCAGATTGTTCATGATCAGCGTACGTGGGCTGTAATGCACAAACTTAGATCGTTTATCAAAAAAAGCGCTGTCATATTCATCAGCTTCTATTACGAAAAACGAGCTTTCCCCGATCTGAGCTGATGTTTCAAAATTCCCCGGAACACCACCGATTAAAAAACCGGGTTTATAGCCACAAGCTTCCAAAATCCAGGCTAACATACCCGCAGTTGTTGTCTTACCATGCGTCCCTGCAACCGCCAGCACCCAGCGTTCTGGCAAAACATAATCATGCAGCCATTGTGGGCCAGAAGTATAAGGGAGCCCACGCTCCAGCACCGCTTCTACACAAGGATTCCCACGGCTCATAATGTTACCGATGATGACCATATCTGGCACAGAATCCAACTGTGCCGGGTCATATCCCTGAATCAGATTAATCCCATGTTTTTCCAGTAAGGTACTCATTGGTGGATAAACATTGGCATCAGAACCAGTCACTTCATGACCAAGAGAACGAGCCAAAATTGCCAGTCCCCCCATAAAAGTGCCGCAGATACCAAGAATATGAATACGCATTGATTTCCTATTCCATAGCATGAAGTTAGCCACTATTCTAACCATCAAAAGCAAGATAAGAAATGGAATAGCCTATGAATCATCCCTTTCTTTGGCTAAACTGCCCGCGTAAGAGTGCAATGGACACTCTAAAACCACTATCAAATCACATTCAGGACTTTCGTCATGAAAACATTAGGCGAATTCATCGTCGAAAAGCAGCACGATTTTTCTCACGCTACAGGTGAACTCACTGCCTTGCTTTCTGCTATTAAGCTCGGAGCAAAAATCATTCACCGTGATATCAACAAAGCCGGTTTAGTGGATATTTTAGGAACCAGCGGTGTGTCCAATATCCAAGGCGAGGTGCAGATGAAACTGGACCTGTATGCTAATGAAAAACTCAAAGCAGCACTGAAAGCACGCGGTGAAGTTGCGGGGATCGCTTCAGAGGAAGAAGATGATATTGTTATTTTCGAAGGAGACCGCGCTGAAAACGCAAAATATGTTGTTTTGATGGACCCATTAGATGGTTCTTCAAATATTGATGTAAACGTTTCCGTCGGTACTATCTTCTCTATCTACCGCCGTATTACCCCCATCGGCCAGCCAGTGACTGAAAAAGACTTCCTGCAACCAGGTCATCGTCAAGTCGCCGCCGGGTATGTTGTTTACGGTTCTTCAACTATGCTGGTCTACACCACTGGCTGTGGGGTACACGCCTTTACTTACGATCCTTCCTTGGGAGTATTTTGTCTTTCCCATGAGAAAGTTCAGTTCCCACCCAATGGCAATATGTATTCCATCAACGAAGGGAATTACATCAAATTCCCTATGGGGGTAAAGAAATACATCAAATATTGCCAGGAACAAGATGAAGCAACTCAGCGCCCTTATACCACCCGTTATATTGGTTCGCTGGTTGCTGATTTCCACCGCAATTTACTGAAAGGCGGCATCTACATTTACCCAAGCACCGCCAGCCATCCATCAGGAAAATTGCGCCTGCTGTATGAGTGTAACCCAATGGCATTCCTGGCTGAACAAGCCGGTGGTAAAGCCAGTGATGGAGCTAATCGCATTCTGGATATCATCCCATCCAAACTGCATCAACGCGTCCCTTTCTTTGTGGGCAGTAAATCGATGGTAGAGAAAGCCGAGAGTTTTATGGCTGAGTTCCCAGATGAGTAATTTCATCGGTTAATGACGGATAAGCGGCGGGATTTTTCGTCGCTTTTTTAATTTTAACTAATGAGGTTAAAATACCCCAGCTATCCTGTCCGCTAGTTTTTTCTGAGAGATATTCAGCTCTTCTCTCATCAGTTGCAAACCCGTTTCTAACAAGCTACTTGTCAGAAAAATGGAGAGTACTTTAAAAAATGTTTTGGTTATAATACTCCCCACTCTATTCTGGTTTAAAATAAAGGAAACTTTCATGAGCCTGAACTTAGTACCGGCAGGAAAGGAACTGCCTGAAGATATCTATGTCATTATTGAGATCCCTGCAAATGCAGATCCGATTAAATATGAAATTGATAAAGAATCTGGTGCGCTATTTGTAGACCGTTTTATGTCTACTACGATGTTCTATCCATGCAACTATGGTTACATCAACAACACTTTATCTCTGGATGGTGACCCGGTTGATGTTCTGGTTCCCACACCATACCCACTACAACCAGGTTCTGTGATCCGTTGCCGTCCGGTTGGCGTTCTGAAAATGACTGATGAATCAGGTGAAGACGCGAAACTGGTTGCAGTTCCACATAGCAAACTAACCAAAGAGTATGATCACATTAAAGATGTGACTGATTTACCAGAACTACTGCGCGCTCAGATCACTCACTTCTTTGAGCGCTATAAAGATCTGGAAAAAGGTAAATGGGTTAAAGTTGATGGTTGGGATAATATCGAAGCTGCTAAAGCAGAAATTATCTCCTCTTTCGAACGTGCCGCTAAGAAATAGCTTTTCTCTGTTTAAATAATTAAAAAACCTCTGGGGAACATCACCGGCAGAGGTTTTTTAAAACCATACTCCCTTTTTATGACAAAAAAGGATTTTTATTTACTCTTCCACATGGCGCTTCAACCAGTCACCACTTTTTATCCGCCGTAAACCGGTTATTGGAAACTGATAAAGATATATCCATGCATTGCCATACGGTGTTTGAATCAATTCCCTTACATACTCCCGCGAATTATCTTTCAAATCATCTAATTCTGTCAGTATAGTAGAATTGATTCGATATACCTCACATTCAATACTTCCGTCACCACGGATAACGGCAGGATAATGCCCAAGGTCATATAGCTCATAGCCTTCCAGCCGATGATCACCTAACCATTGAGCATCGGTCATCCAATGATGATTGCCCTGTTTGCGCCGTAAGCTGCCATAAACAATAATTCGCATTTTTAAAACTCAAACTGATAGAGCAAATCCAATGTCTGATCAATACCAGACACCGCTTCCAGATACAACCTAGGCATTAACCTATAGCGTAAGGTTAATGTTGCTAGTGAATCAAATATACCAACACCATACTTAACTTGCAGATCTTTTGTAATCTTTCCGCTAACAACTACCTGTGATTTGTCACCAACCCCCTGAGTATCCAGTGCTAAGTCGGAAACACCAAATATTTCACCGATCTTACCCACCAACTGACCACTCTGTGCAACCCCCAAACCTATTAATATTGCCGTCATCTGTGAGTTGTCCGAGTTACTATTCTCTAACCCTTCACCACGCAACAGATAAGAAAGTGCTTCCAATTGTGATCTAACAGGCTCTGAAAAAATTTCTACTTTTGGCTGATCCGCCAAACCGCTCACCCTTACCCCTGCAATAACCCGCCCATCGGTAGAATCTGGATTACGGATAGCCTCAATGTTAAGTAATGGCTGATCAGGTGGGCCTGAGAACATAATCAGCCCTTTACGAACGATCAGATCCTGTCCATAAGTATGGAAACGACCATCAAGAATATCAACTTGACCATTCAAACCCAGGCCTTGTTTATCTTGAACAACCATCAGATCGCCTTTAAGTTGTGCTTTAAGGCCGAAAGCACTAAGACGAACATCATCTCCTATATGAATCGTCAAGTTACTTTGAATCGGGATAGACGCTTTTTTCTGTTGTAATGGCTGAAGATTCTCATTCAATATAACTTCATCCGATGAAGCCTCAACTGTCGATTCTGGTAGCTCCTTCACGGTAATACGCGCCCAAGGAATACCAACGCTACCATCCAATTTCAGCAACTGAGGAGAAGCCTCAAACACCAGAGCAGGGCTAACATCAATTTTCACCATTGGTGGAAAAACCACTCTTAACTTGTCGCCGTTAGCCCTTACTCGTGCATGCCATGCATCCACATTACGCCAGTCTGCATCACCATTTAGGTTAAGCTGCCCCTTCGGCGTTTTAATAACACCATCAAGAACGGAACGTATTCCATCAAAATTCACACCAACTTGCCCTTGAGTAATATCAAATGGGATCCAATGGCCCGAAGCTTGCAGTGCACTCAGGTCTAACCGGCCAAACAATAATGGATTTCTGACATTGCCTCCCAGAAGCAGGTGAGCATTCAAATGACCTTCAGCTTTATCACCTTTCCCAATAATCGGCTTGATTAACGCCAGTGAAATATCCTGAATATCTACATTTCCCGACAGCTTACGGCTCCCAGCAAGATCAGCAACCTGTACGCCACCGTTGAATCGGCCATTTCCCATAATCTTAAATAACCAATTCAACTCTGCTGTGCCATTCTTCAAGCCTACATTGAGTGTCAGGGTCTGGAAATCTACCGGTAATGCAGTGCCATCAACCATCTGCCTAACATGCACCCCATCACCACGCAAATTAACGTTGGCCTGAGGCAATCCGCTTTCCGCGTTCCATTTAACGTCGGCATTGCCACTGAATACACCTTTCAAATGTATTTCAGACCCCAGTAATGGCTGAATCATAGCAAGATCCAAACGTTCAAGAACAATGGATGCACTACCGCTGACGCCAGCTTCAATAGATTCAGGTACGCAGAGCTGCGCATGTGGATTCAGCCAACAGTGAGGGCCCACAGTGACTTTCTGCTGCTGATTAAGATAATCAAGAGTTATCGCTTTAGTTAAACGCCATTCTCCAACCGGGGTGTCAAAACGGGTATTGTTAATGCTACCTTTCCATCGCTGTTGCTTACGATCAAAACTACCATTCAATGCAAGTTGACCAGCAATCGGTTTGCCGTCAATCTTCAATTGCAAGTTGTGCTGTTTCTCATTGCCCTTAGCATCCAACGTAAAATTACGGACAATCAAATCCGCTTGTTTCAACTCACTGACTTTAACAGCAAGATTCCCTTGGATCTGTTCAGCAGAACGTACATCCCCTTTCACATTCACTCGATCAATGAGCAAATCCTGCCATTTCAACCTGTTAGCATTGAGATCAACCAAAAGCTGAGGTGCTTGTATATTACCACGTAATTTCAACGTTCCATTCACGACACCGCCAAGCCCCGGAAATATACCATCCAACTTCGGTGCACGGATATCGCCATCCAGTTTCCACTGTTTGAACAATTGTCCCTGGAGATTCATTTTATTGCGCCCTAAAGCCAGCTCGAATTGAGGAATATTCCACTGACCGGCCGCGTTACCAGAAATCTTACCTTTGGCTTTTATTAAGTTCTGTTTTACGTTACCGTCCAGCATAATTTCCGGGATATGAAGCTGCCAACTACCACCGTGTAAACTACCCCGGGTAACTATTTTCCCATCGATTTTGGCTGGCCATTCCGGCCACTGTTTAGCGGTATTGATCCCGGAGAGTGTCAGCACCGCATTCCAACTTACTGCCTTACTCCAATCTGCTACACCGACCAATTCGCTCTTTCCTTGCAAAGCAGACAGGCGTAAACGGGTCAACTTAAGCTGTTCTTCATTACCTTTGGCATCTAATACAAGTAATGCTGGCGGGATTTCACTACCGTTAATACCGGAACGCAATGACAAATCATAACCACTGGCCTTACCATTGAGGCGCATTTTTACGCTATCAAGCTGATATTCTGGCTTCCCCGTTAAAGGCCAACTCAGTTGCTGGCTTTCAAGCGTCACCCGCACGGGTAAACCTACCTTAGCCAGTTCCGCTTGAGCATCAAGTTTAGCACTGACAGGACCAGACAAATTCAGCCCTAAGTTGAGTTGCTCCAGTAAAGCGCCATTAAGCTTTACATTAACCTTTTGTCCTTGGATCTCTTGTCGACTTAGCTCACCTTTTATTACCAGTTTTATCGGCCATTGCTGTGCCAGAGTCGCGGAACCATTAATGGCAAGAGAACCTTGCGGCATTTTAACATTCAATTTATTGAGCTGAATCTGCTGCCCCTGATTGCTAAGTTGCAGTAAAAACTCATTGATTGTGATATTGGTATCACCAGTCAGCCTTAATTGCTTACCACTTATCCCTGCAACAGTCATATCCAGTGGAATAGGCACTTCTGGTAATGTTGCCAATAGCGGTTGAGAGAATAATTTTTTCAGAATTTCTCCCAACGATTTTTCCAGTTCGGTCCCTCGTTTCGCTTTCTCCTCTGCTTCCGCTATTTTCAGCCGTTCAGGGGGAGTTTTTGGCAGTCCCACCAGCAACCCATTAATTTTCGTTGGCTTAAGCGTTAATGCCTTTTGCTGCCACTGAGCTGCGGTTCTAAATTCATCAAGGGCAAATACCACGCCATTTACAGTGACAGTGGCATTTTTAACGGACAACAAATCAAGTGAAATCGGATATGGTGTCCTCAGTTCAGTTAAAGGTGCTGACTTTGGCGACGATTCTCCCGCAGGTGGCAATCGTTTGGTATTAATTGCAACTATTACGCCTTCTGTCGTTAATGCATTAACACATAACTGACTGTTTTTAAAGCAGGAAAGACGAAGCGAAAGGTGGAGTTGATTCACATTGACATCAACACCGGGCATTTGATACTTAACGCCTTTCAGGGTCAAATCACGCCAACCGCCACTGACGCTGGCTATATCTAGTCCCGGTACCCAACGAGCAGCACTGTTAATCATAAAATGCAGGCCAGATTGCGTTCCTACCAACCCGGCAACAACAATAACCAACAAAGTCACCATCAGCAGAAAAGTAATACTGACCTTTTTAATCCATCTCATAATTCAGATCCTAACCCGATGTAAAACTGGATATTACGGGATTCTGAATCCCCTATTGGTCTGGCAAGGTCAAATTTAATGGGTCCGACCGGAGAAGCCCAACGCACACCAACACCCACGCCGGTTTTAAAATTGCTCTTTCTAATGTCATTAATGGCTTCACCGGTATCAACAAAAACAGCACTCCACCAATTACCCGTTACGTTATATTGGTACTCAAGTGAACCCACAACTAGTGCGGATGCACCGGTCAATTTTCCTTTATCGTCTTTAGGGGAAATTTTCTGATATCTGTAACCACGAACACTGTGATCACCACCAGCAAAAAAGCGTAAGTCGGGTGGAACCTTCTCGAATGCATTAGTTTCTATCCAACCCAAATTACCCCGAGCAACAAAACGGTGATTATCCCAATAAGTTCTGATCCAAACGTTTTGCGCCTGTAACACCAAGAAATCAACATCGGAACCCCAAAGGGTATCAGAGATATCAATAGAATAGCGCTGGCTATCGCCCCAATAAGGCATCGTTCCTCCACGCTGGCGGATACGGCTGACGTTCACCCCTGGGTAAAATAACATTGCCGTATTGGTGACATTAGCCTGAGTAAAGTGGCTGAGACTCCAACGCATATTTATCCCATACTGCCAACCCGTTGAAAGATCCCAATTACGGGAAAGATTTACTGTCGCGGTATCTGATACGGTATCGTTGATATCTTTACGCTTATACCCCGTCTGCAATGCGTAATATTGCTCTAACGGATTCACCTTCAGCGGCATTTTATAGGTAGCATCAATCACCTGTTCAGGTGCAGAAAGGTTGATGCTGGTGCTAAGGCTGTGTCCACGGGAATTAAGCCACGGTTTTGTCCATTTCGCCTTTACCCGTGGCCCTACATCAGATCCATAACCCCCACCCAGTTCAACATAGTTTTTGGAACGTGGAGTTAATACCGCTTCAAGAGGAAGCATTCCGTCACCATCTTTTCTCGCGGTATTAAAATCCGGTGAGACTACTGCTGAATTAAACCAGCCAGTTTCTGCTAACCGCCGGTTCAATTCGGCCAATTGTTCAGAGGTATAAAAATCCCCTTCTTCGAATGGAACTAGATGACTCAAATAATCTTCGCGGATCTGTGAACCACGATAACGCACCTGACCAAAGTGATAACGCTCACCGCTATTAAAAACAAAGTCCCAGAATGCCTCATGTCGTTCTTTGGCAACACCCAATTGGCTCTTTTTCATAACCGCGTCAAAATAACCTTTCCTAATAGCGAGCCCAGTCAGAGAACCTTTAAGGTTTTCATATTCATCATGATTTAGAATCGTTCCTTTCTTTGGGCTTTTACTTTTAACAAGTTTGGCATAATCTCCATCTGTCTTAGCCCCACCTTCCAAAACAACGTTAACATCGGCAATTCTCACAGGTTCGCCCGCAGTAACTTTTGCCGTTAATACCGAGCGAGCTGGCGGTTTATTTTCCTGATAGGTAAATTCGATAATAGGTTCATAATAACCAAGCGGGCGCAAGCCTTCACGAATCGCTTTATCTACACGAGATCGAAAACGGCCATCTGGCGCAACTTCATCAGTGCTGATAGTGGAGAGATGAATTCGAGCATTTTTTTCCAACTTACCTGTTAATCCTTCTATTTTCAGACGAAGATTAGCACTATGAGCAATAGGAGTTACGATAGACACACAAAGAAAGCATAAAACGGGGTACCTCGACACGCGAACTCCTAACCTGATCGGAATAATTTAACTATAATCAATTTATCTTGAGTAAAGTTTACAATATATACAATCTATCAATATCTGAAAACTTAATAATTACGGGAGTGAATTGTGCCAACTTCAGCTAATAAAAGCCTATCTATTGATCCTCATAGTGCATTACCAGGCAGAACTGAGCCACTTAAGGTTTCACCTAACCATGCTGTTACCGATCATACGATAGAACCTGTTCCAGAAAATATGGAAGTTGCCTATTTTGGTATGGGATGCTTCTGGGGCGTAGAACGCCTATTCTGGCAACAACCTGATATTTACACCACCTCCGCAGGTTATAGCGGCGGTACAACACCAAATCCAACTTACGAAGAAGTTTGTAACGGCCTGACCGGACATGCTGAGGTTGTTAGAATTGTTTACGATCCAACAAAAAACAGCTACGAAAACTTATTAAAACTTTTCTGGGAAAACCACGATCCAGCTCAAGGGATGCGCCAGGGCGGGGATATTGGCTCTCAGTATCGCTCCGCGATTTATACCGTGTCACCTCAGCAACATGAATTGGCATTAGCCAGCCGTGAACGTTTCCAAAAAGCAATGCAACAACAAGGCGATAACCGCCCTATTACAACGGAGATCACAGAAGCGGGGCCATTCTATTTTGCTGAAGACTACCACCAACAGTATCTATTTAAGAACCCTGAGGGGTATTGCGGGCTAGGCGGTATTGGTGTTTGCCTACCCAAAATGAACAAAAACTAGCCGCCACATTTAATTAATGTTATAATTACCAAGCTAATCAATAGCTTTCTAAGTGTTTGTTGTCACTTTTTATTTTATATGATTTTTATTGTTTCCTCCGGTGCTTTTCTAATGACAACCTACCCTACCACCGGAGGTAGAACATGGATTCCTTATGCTAAATAGTCTCTTAATAGTATTTCTATTGTGCGCGATAAGCGCCTTTTTTTCGTTATCTGAAATCTCTCTTGCTGCCTCTAGGCGAATCAAACTAAAACTGATGGCAGATGAAGGTAATGTCAACGCAGCCCATGTCCTCAAATTACAAGAAACGCCGGGAATGTTTTTTACCGTGGTGCAAATCGGCCTAAATGCAGTGGCAATTTTGGCAGGTATTGTCGGTGAATCCGCATTCTCTCCTTCATTGAAAACGTTTTTCATGAAATTTATGCGCCCCGAATGGGCAGACCAGTTGGGCTTTATCTGCTCATTTATCATTGTGACCAGTATATTCATTTTGCTCGCTGACTTGACACCAAAACGTATCGGCATGATTAAGCCTGAAGCAGTCGCCGTGAAAATCGTTAACCCAATGCGTTTCTGTCTGACAGTTTGTCGTCCACTAGTTTGGCTATTTAATGGCCTGTCTGATCTTATTTTTAAGCTCTTTAAAATTCCGACAGCGCGTAATGAAGATATCACATCCGATGATATTTTTGCGGTTGTGGAAGCAGGAGCTGTTGCTGGTGTGTTGCGTAAACAAGAGCATGAACTGATTGAAAACGTGTTCGAGCTCGAATCCCGCACAGTGCCTTCTGCCATGACCTCAAGGGAAAATATCATTTACTTCGATAAGAATGAAAGCGAGGAAAGTATCAAACAATGGGTTTCTAGCCAGCCACATTCCAAGTACCTAATATGTGATAGAGATATTGATCACGTTATCGGTTATGTGGATTCCAAAGATCTGCTTAACCGTGTCCTAAGTGGTCAAAGCCTAAGCTTCAATAAAGGTGTCCAGATCCGCAACGCGCTGATCATTCCAGATACCTTGACACTTTCAGATGCACTGGAAAGTTTTAAAGCAGCGGGTGAAGATTTCGCTATTATCCTGAATGAATATGCGTTGGTAATGGGTGTGATTACCCTTAATGATGTTATGACCACACTGATGGGTGATTTAGTCGACCAAGGACAAGAAGAGCAGATCATCATCCGTGACGAAAATTCATGGTTAGTAGAAGGAGGAACACCTATTGATGATGTACAGCGTGTACTGGATATTGATAATTTTCCTGATTCAAGTAACTATGAAACCATTGCAGGTTTCATGATGTTTCGATTGCGTAAAATTCCAAAGCGTACTGATTCAGTTAAGTTTGCTGGTTACAAATTTGAAGTTGTCGATATTGATAACTACAAAATCGATCAGCTATTAGTCACAAAAATCACTGATACTCTCACCACGACACCAACGCAAAACCTGCCTATCAGTGATGATAAATAAAAACGGCCTATTCTTGAGCTAAGGCCGTTTAGTATTCTCATGTTAAGCGCCACTTATTGTTATTTTGTGGCGCAGATTACACCAGTATGCAACCCGATTCTTTTTCGTTTTATCTATCCTATTTCGGCCTGCAAACGTAGCACTTGCTGATTGACTTCACTCATTACACTAAAATGGCGCTTATCTCTCACCTTCGGCGGTAAAATTTTGCCGCAGTCGAATTCAAAAGCCCCCATATCTTTAATGTATAAACGTCCACGGAATAAAGTTTTAACGTAGAGAGCAATTTTCAGTGGGTTATATCGGTGAAAAATTTTCATCTCTGCTTTTTTCCTCCTAACTACTTCTTACGGTTACGTTTGGTGAACCAACTCCATACACCATACCGTTATGTAGAATAATAGACTGAATTTATCCGATTTTGTTCCCTCCATTTTTAGTTTTATGCACTGAATTTACATAAAATGACAGATATTTAGATATACATAACTATGTAACTTTATCTCTTACTTAATGTTAAAAATTTGATCTTCTTTAAAGAGATAAATCAGTTAATACCCGCTATGCTAGAGATCCATGCATTGTCACATTAACCTACAAAGGAAAAATTATGATAAAGAACTTTATGCTATATGCTGCGCTACTTTGTTCTCCTGCTTTAGCATTCGCCCACAACATCACTCTGGAACAACAGGTTCCTGCGATCAGTGTTTCTGATAAAGGTGAGTTGTTACTCAACAATAACAAGTTTAGCTACCAAAATTGGGATAGTGGAAAACTGATTGGTAAAGTGAGAGTCATACAACATATTGCAGGTCGTAGTGCAGCTAAAGAGATGAATGCCCCACTGATAGAAGAAATAAAACGCGCTGATTTTTCAAAAGAAAAATACCAAACAACCACCATCATCAATATCAATGATGCAATATTCGGCACTGGGCCATTTGTCCGCAGCAGTATTGAAGATAGCAAAAGAGAGTTTCCGTGGTCCCAGTTTATCGCTGACAGCAACGGTGTGGTCAAAAAAGCTTGGCAGTTGGAAGCTAAAAGTTCTGCCATTATTGTCCTGGACAAAAATGGCGTAGCGAAGTTTACCAAAGAAGGTGCGTTAAACAATAGTGAAATCAAACAGGTCATTGAATTAGTTCGTAAGGAACTACAGTAAAAACATCCGTGGTGATAACGACTTACAGGTATGTTTTCGTTTGCCCTTATCACCACAATTCCGCTGAAAAACAAATCTACTAGAAAACAACCACAATTAGAAAATCGTTACTCTAAATCCCGGATTCAGGAATGATTCACGAGGCGTATAATCTAGCGTCTGACCTTTCCAGTTCGTCACGTGAGCACCAGCAGCAATGGCTATAGCATGACCCGCCGCAGTATCCCAGATATGAGTGGGTCCAAAGCGAGGATAAAGTTGCGCTTTTCCTTCAGCCACCAAACAGAACTTCAGTGAAGAGCCCACAGAAACCGTCTGATGTTCACCTAGCTGATTGAGGTAATCTTCTAATTCTGTATCCATATGAGAGCGACTAACGACGACCATTGGTGGATTAGCATCACGAATCTTAATCGGCAAACATTGACCTCCACAGACTTTTTTCCATGCCTGCCGCCCTTGCCCGGAATAAAGCGTATCCTGCACAGGAGCATATATCACTCCCATCACAGGAACGCCCTCATCAATCAAGGCGATATTAACCGTAAATTCACCATTACGATTAATAAATTCCTTGGTACCATCCAGAGGATCAACTAACCAATAGCGCTTCCAATCACGCCTCTCTTCCCAAGTAGGAAGCTCTTCTTCCGACAACAGTGGAATTTCCGGAGCGATACGGGATAATCCGGCTTTAATTATTTTATGAGCCACAATATCAGCCATAGTAACCGGTGAATCATCTTGCTTATGATCAACTTTCAGGGGATGTTCATCCTGATAAATTGTCATAATAGCCGCACCAGCTTCCTGGGCCAGTTGGCAGATTTGTTCTAGCATCACACACCTCTGCGGTTAGTCATCTGTTATCATTTTAGACTATATTACCAATTGATCTTTTTATTGGAACGGTAAGAATTTTATTACCACTCTTAATAGCATTCCTGTCTATTTTTCAGATAAATGGCAAAAGCTAGACTCTATTTAAAGAAATAATTAGGAAATTGAGGGAAAGCCAGTTCATCGGCGACATCCTAGCTGAAATTTTCGATGGTTTGAAAATATCCCCCATTTTTTAAATGGGTTTGTCAGTAGTCTGAGACGGATATACCGGCTATTTTTTAATCCTACTTCTGGATAAAACTTACAGAATTTCCAACAATTCCACCTCGAAAATCAGAGTGCTATATGGAGGAATCGATGCACCGGCACCACGCTCGCCGTAAGCCAAATTATAAGGGATGTAAAGTTCCCATTTAGAACCGACAGGCATCAACGTCAATGCTTCAATCCATCCAGCAATCACCCCATTTACAGGAAATTCAGCCGGTTCACCACGCTGTACTGAGCTGTCAAACACGGTGCCATCAATCAGACGACCCGTATAATGAACACGCACGTGGTCAGTATGGGCAGGAATTGCACCATCACCCTGTTTTAGTACAGAGAACTGTAAACCAGATTCTGTCGTGCTTATACCGTCACGCTGAGCGTTTTCTGCCAGAAACTTCTGACCCTCTTCTGCCATAGCTTGCTGACGTTCACGACGCACACCATCTGCACGTTCGTGCATTTCACGTAAGGCACGATGCAATATATCGACCGGCACCGCTGGAGAATGATTTTCCAGCGCATCACATAACCCCGCTAACAACGCTTCAGGTTCCAGACCTTGCAGGCCAGACTCCAGTAATTGCTGACCAACCTGCAAGCCAACCCCATAACTTGCTTGTGCTTCGATAGAGTCAAAAGAAAGTTTTGCCATGAAAATACCTGTGATCAAATTAAATTAGATTTGTAAGCATAACAGCGCCATGCAGCAGGGTAAACCGAAGATGTCACCCGGAAAATACATGTCGCCCAAATATATAAGAGCTAATAATAGATATAATTCTAAGTAGCATATTTATTTCTTAAAGGTTACAATATAAAAATTCAATTTTTAAAAATTTTTACTTATAATTGATTATATGAATAAAATATTTTTTATATAAAATTAATTTTATTGCAAATATTATATGATGAGGAAAATCTTATGAATAAACCATTTAATGAGATTTTATCAGAAATTAAAAAGTCCAAAACCATGCCTGAATTAGAAAAGAGGTTGTTAAACGCGATAAACTATCTGGGTTTTGAATTCTACTCAATTTATCAGGAAGAAAAATATCCATTCACGACAAAAAAATATGTTCTAATAACCAACCTAAATATAGAAACTGCAAGCAATTATAATCAAGATAATAATCACGACAGCGACCAATTAATGAATGGTGATTACACTTTCTCTATTCCGTCAGTTTGTAATGATAAAATATCAAAATCTGCTGATTTTATGATTAAAAAATCAAATTCAAATAAAAATGAAGTTAAAAATAGTCTTTCAATAAAAATTAAAGGTTATCATGGAGAAAGGTCAATTTTTTCAGTTGCCAGAAAAGAAGGCTCTATTTCCCACAATGAAATACTTAATAAAGCAGGAGTATTAGGCATATTGGCAAATGAATGCATAAAAACATTTAATAATCTAAAAAATAAAAAGGATAAAATCATTGTTCCAACGCTCTCTACCAGAGAAGTTGAAGTCATAAGATGGACTTGTGAGGGAAAAACTTCTGCTGAAATAGCCGATATACTGGATATTTCAACAAGAACAGTTAATTTCCACATTAACAATGTTATGGAGAAATTAGTGGTTCCCAATAAAGTTGCAGCAGTTGCTAAAGCAATAGCATATAATCTAATCATATAATAATTAGAGCCAAAATAAGGCTCTAACCATACGAAATTATACAATATAATTAGACAATATCTCTCTCCATGCATCATTAATCTCATTCATCAGGGATTCACATTTGACGTGCTCATCATTAATATGCACACAAACGTAACCACAGAAATCATTATTGCTTTTTGGTGTTTCATAAACCGGTGAATTCTTATCTAAACTAATTTTTATTGCAATAATTTCATAACATAATTTACTCAAAATATTATCAACAGATGCTAATAATACTTCATTAACTTCTGTTTGATCGAATTTATCATTAATTTTGCCATCTTTATCTGCCAGCAAATTAATCAAAAATGCCCTTCCCTTTGCTTCAGGCAATATCATTCGATCACTAAATCCTTTGACTAAATGGTCAACCCAAATTTCCTGCAAGCTTATACCATATACCCGGTTAGCCATATCCCAAATACGCATACCCGCTGGTCTACGATTAGTTTCAACCAGAAAAGTTTCTCCCGTTTTACTATCTTGCTTAATCTCATTATGGAATGCGCCAAGAGTCTGCCCTGAAATCAGATTCATTGCCTGCCCCGCTTTATGTAATGCAATCGTATTTCTGCCATCACATTGCGCCGGAACTATTTGCCCTATTTCAACAGGAAATTCCCCTTTCTGGGAAACTTTTTGCGTTAAAAATGCCATACAACCAATACCATCGTACGAATATTCTGTATCGAAAATAATAAGTTCTTCTGCAAGAGTTTGATTACCACCAGATTGCTCAACAGATTGAGCAAAAGCCGTTGGGATTTTACTTCTATCTTTAACCGCTACCACGCCTACATTTGCCCGACCACAATTAGGCTTAATAATCACACCATACGGAACAGAATCATAAAACTCTTCCAGTTCTTTAATCTCATTAATGAAAGTATATCGAGGCGTCTTAATATGTTGTGCCGCAAGCAACGGTAATATTCGAGTTTCTTGTTGGCGAAATTGATATTTCTCAATACCTGCGAAACTTAATTCGGGATCATCACCATAAACGTTTAATTTCTTCGCGATAACAGCAGTATACCCAGATACCGCATCCATAAAAGGAAGAATACCAGCACATGTCATATTAAGTTCAGCAAGAACTGTCATCACACTATCAACATAATTCTCTGTTCGTACAGGAATATGATAGACAAATGGTGTGACATTTTTTTCCTCACCGGACAACATATCGCTAATAATTACCAATTCAAGGGAGTAATTATATCGAATATAGTCACGAATATTGACGATTTCATTCAGCCTTGCCGGAAGATAATCAAGCACTAACAAATATTTTTTCGAACTCATATTTCCTCCATTATTGACTATTATGCAGATTAAATTTAAGCGAACGATAAGGATTAATAATGATAAACATCAATAAAACAAATGCAGAGAATATCAGATAAATACTATTGTAGGAAAAATAGTTCAGTAAATTAGCACAAATAAAACTGGTTAAAGGTGTCGCTAACTGATTCAAAACCAGCACCACACCAAGATACTGAGAAAAACGCTGCTTCGGAATAAGACTTGCTCGATAAGAGCGGGAAAAAAGATTAAAACAACCTTCCGAACCAATAACCAGTAAGAAACCTAATGTGTAAACCACAAATAACGGCCCAGTCGCAAATAGTGTCAGACCACATAACGCAATCAGAAAAGCCGTTACACCAACGATACGCACATCAAAAATCCGGCACAATTTTGGCGCAATAAAAAAAACACAACAATTCACCAGCCCCGCATAAGCCAAAAGCTGAGCATAACTCCCTTTCGGCTGTGAAAAAACACTGGTAATAACATAAACTGCCGTTGACAAAATAGCACCTTGCATCACATTCATCAGGAATGTCAGGCTAATGACGCGTAACAAGGGTGGGTTTTCCATCAAGAATTTAAAAATGGCCGGCAGATTATACCCTTCTCTATTAGCGTGTTCTTCAATCCGGTTTTTCCTTTGTAGCTGAAACCATATCAAACTACTAATTAGGAAAGGAAAAAATGCAAATGCAAATACCGCATAAACACTGAATTTATAAACCAGCACACCGACAACCGCCGGGGCTGCAATATAGGTAAACTGTTCAACAAATTGTAAACGAGAGTTAACAGAAGGTAATTCTATTGCACTCATGTTTTTAGAGACAAAACCTTCAAGATTGACATATCCCGCTCCACTAAAAAAGGATAAAACACATGAGAGAGAAATAATGATATATACGATACTATTATCAGAATATATAAATGAAAGGATAAAAAGAAATAAGCAAACTAATGATCGAAGAATATCACTCAGGAATAACATAACCAGAGTATGCATCCTGTCCCCCATCCAACCAGAAATGGGGAGAGAAATCACTCTGAATAGCCGTTCAAGCCCAAAAGCAAAAGATGAAAGTGAAGCGCTATTAGTTGAGGTATATACTAATACAGGCACAGCGAACATAACAAATGCCTCTGAAAAAACAGAAAAAAAGCGAGCCAGTATGATCTTATGTATCATTAATATTACCTCAACCTTATTATACCCGTTATCTTTCAAGTTGCCTCTTTGTTGGCTGCGCTCACTCACCCCGGTCACATAGTTATCTATGCTCCCGGGGATTCACTCCCTTGCCGTCGCGATGCATCTTGAAATCCATAGGGTATATCTATCCCATTAGACTATTGTATTTATCAATTTGAAACTGAGCAATGCCCAAATTGACTTCATCAATTACACCTACTGGGATAGACGTTTACTATGCAATAATTAATGAATCGATTTAATCAAATAATTCCCCAAAACTAAATAATCAATATTAGTTTTCATGAAAGTTTTAATAGCATCTTCCGGTGAACAAACAATTGGTTCGCTATCATTATAAGAAGTGTTCAGCAACAAAGGCACACCGGTTTTCCGATAAAATGCCTCAATCAACTGGGCATAATCTGGATTTGATGCACTATCTACCACCTGAACTCTGGCAGTACCATCTTCGTGAACCACTGCCGGAATTTTCGATGCTTTATCCACTTTAGCATCCATCGCTAACAACATATATTTTGCAGCTTCCGGTAATTCCTTCCGAACATGGAACCAATCAGCAACATGTTGACGCAATACACTAGGCGCAAATGGCCTAAACATTTCACGATGTTTAACTTTACGATTCATTAAATCGCGAATATCTTTATTTCTTGGATCAGCCAACAAACTACGATTACCTAATGCCCGCGGCCCAAATTCCATCCTCCCCTGGAACCAGCCAACGACATTATTTTCAGCCAGCAAGCCTGCGACAACCTCATGAATATTCTCTTCATATGTCCAGTCCAAACCGTGGGCCTTCAAACTACGCTGGTAATCATCTTCACTATATTCCAGACCCCAATAGGTATGCGTCAGAGGATAGCGCTGATTATTTTCAAGAATATGATGCCAAATAAATAGTGCGGCACCTGTGGCAGTCCCGGCATCATGTGCAGCAGGCTGAATAAAGATATCTTCGATATCCAACTCTTCATATAACCGTTTATTCGTTATGCAATTCAATGCGACGCCACCCGCAAGGCAGAGTTTATTCGTTGCTGTTTCCTGCAAATAATGATGAGCCATATTTAACACTATTTCGTCAGTTATTTGCTGGAGAGAAGCAGCAATATCATAATATTCCTGCGCTACCTCTCCACCAGGAACTCTTTTCACAATACCAAACAAAGATTCTAATTTAGAAAAGTCTTGGCTGCGGAAATTGAGAATGGTGTTATCGATAGTAAACTCACCTTTCTCATAAATTTTGACAAGTTGTTGGAACGCTGGCATAAAACCTTCAGGCTTACCATAAGCAGACATTCCCATCACCTTACAGGCATCGTATACAGAGAAGCCCAAGAATTCTGCCAATTTCTCCCACATAAAACCAATTGAATTAGGGTATTCAATGGTTTTAATTTTCTTCAGACTATTGCCATCGCCCAGATATACCCCTGCGGTATTATCCTCTCCCACACCATCAAGTGATAAGGTTAATGCTTTATCAAATGGCGAAACAAAATAAGCAGATGCCGCATGAGCTGTGTGATGAGGAACCCAATGAAATTGACCACGGAATCCCATTGATTGTAAAATTTCTGGTACTGAAGTGGTCTTACGATAAAAAATGGACTCACCCGATACACTTCCCCAATTTCCCTCACTGGTGACTTCATCAATAAAGACTGATTTTCTTCGTTCTATCGGATCAATAGAAAACCCAATATGACTCACATCTTCCAAGCGAATACCCGCAAAGTCTAATGCAACTTCAATGGAAGCCAATGGTAGTTCATCAGGATTATCAACATTTGCTGGTTTTCCGTGTTTTCTTCTATTTAAACGCTCTTCTTCAATGGCAAAAATAGTTTCTCCATCTTTTAATAAGCAAACTGCTGATTCATGGTAAACTGAATTTATACCTAAAATATACATGATTTATTATCCTCCATTATAATTATTTAATTTTTAATACTAAGCAGCGCAGACTACCACCACTCTTTAAGAATTCACTCATATCGCATTTAATGACATTATAACCATAATTATTTAATTGACGTTCAACCTCTATAGAACAATCATGCATGAGAATATCTTTACCTATTGGGATATTATTACAGACAAATAATTCCTTAGCGTCATGTTCTGATATTGAGATCCGGCGTTCAAATGTTTTATCAATATAATTCTGGCTCTCTTTAGTAAATGCTTCTGGATAGTAAATAACCGTATCTTTGTCAATAAACGAGAATGCCAGAGCCACATGAAAGAAAGTCTTATCCTGAATATGTAGTTCACCTTTAACTTTAAGTTCTGGATAGACTTTCTGAATTGTATTTATTGCTTCTTTATCTGAGCGAGGACCATAACCAAATATGATGTCATTATCCCAATAGATAACATCTCCAAGCCCTTCAAAATAAATACCTTTATCAACACGATGTATCTCATAACCTAGATTTTCCAGATAATCGATATAGTACTGGCTTTCCCCCTGGCGTTCAGCGTGCCGGAAATTACTAGCAAGGAATTTATTATTATGCACCATTCCACAATCACCTGAGAAAGTCATATCAGGCAAACCATTAACAGGATCGATAGTGCGAATAGTGATGCCACGTTCAGTCAACCGTTCATAAAGAAAATCCCATTGTTGCTGTGCCAATTCTTTATTGACTCTATTATTAGGGTCCATCCAGTCATTAATAACGTATTCAATATCATAAAAATCCGGTTTACACATTAATAATTCTTTAATCATAACTTTTGCCTCATCTTAGATTTAGCACTTTGCTTAGTATGGATATTAAATATTTTTGCAAATCCCTCGGCATCGTTTTGACTATATAAATGCCCACAATTATATATTGCTAAATTATCATCATAGATAGTCGTCTTTGAAGTACGAGAACAAACGTTGGCATATTTATAGCCTAATTCAAGTTTAATCTCACCATTGACATGTTGATTCATGCTATCAATAAAGTGGTTTAAATGAGTTAATAAGGGATCATACCAAAGCCCAGAATAAACTAATTCAACCCATTTTTTATCAATTATCTCTTTAAACCAATTTTCGTGACGATTACTACAATAACATTCTAAATCACGATGTGCGGTAATTAAGATATGTGCGGCAGGTGATTGATAAATTGCGCGTGTTTTCAAACCGACAATGCCATCTTCAACAATATCAAAAATACCAATTGATAGTTTTTTACCAATCTTATTTAATATTTCGATAATTTCATATAATGATTTCTTTTCGCCGTCAATCGATATCGGTATACCATTCTCAAAACCTAATGACAAAAATATTGGCTCAGTGGCTGATAGTGCATGCTCAAATAATTTCTCTCTGACATCTTCAGGAATTAATGTTTCCGGTTCTGCCAACTGACCACATTCGACACTTAATCCCCATATATTTTCACTAGTAGAATAAGGGTTATTACAACCAAATTCTTGAGGAATACCATACTTCATAGCATAACTATTTACGATATTTTCGTCGTATTTAAAATCTCTCAACGAAGCAATAGGTATTTTATTCAGAATTTCTATATTCATATCCATTCTGACTTGATCATTACCTCTGAATTGATGGGCAATATAATCAATATTGAGCTCATTGGCTACTTCAACTGCCGCCTCAGCAATCGCAGGCCGGGAAAGTGCCGCACTGAGAAAATAACCATTTTGATAAATAGCATTCGCTTTTATCGCTTTTGTAAGGAAGTGTTCAGCATATTGTGCTCGATAATCTTTATAGATAAATTTATCAGCACCTGCAACCATACATTCCAATTCAATATCGTCAATGTCTCTTACCTGCCCTTCATCAATATAAAGAGCAATTACCTCTCTATATTCAGATTTAAGACTTCTTATGATAAGAGGATTATAGAGGCGATTATAGTAAATCACCAAAACACGATCAGAATTCATTTAATACGCACCCCATGTTTGTAATAATTTCTTCTAGTTGAGGTTCTGTTTTACTGTCCTCAACTAATTCTGAGAAATTATTTTCAAATAACCAAGTATCATTATAAATTGTGTCTATATAACGTTCTCCACTATCAGGAATAATGACAACAATATTATCTCCAGGTTTAAAATCATCCAGGCGATTTAATGCTGCGCTTACCGCGCAACCTCCCGTTCCACCAATTAAAATACCTTCATTTCTGGCTAACTTTCTTGCTACTCGGAATGCATCAATATCTGCAACTTTCAAGGTAATATCGATATTGGTACGATCCAGAATAGAAGGTATAAACGTTAGTCCTGCACCTTGTACTAAATATTTTCCTGGTTCACCACCGAAAATAATAGACCCCACGGGTTCAACACCATAAATTTGTACCTGTGGATTTTTCTCTTTCAAATAACGGGAAATTCCAGTAAGTGTTCCACAACTTCCTGCCGTCACAAAACAAGCCGTCAAATTATTGCCAAAGGTTTCATACAACTCACGCCCCGTGGAACGATAATGTTCATCAGGATTAACCTGATTTTCAAATTGCATAGGGCTAAACGCATTCGGATAGGCTTTTATAATCTCTTTAGTTAAATCAATGCGATATTTGACAGTATCCGTTCCCGCTTCAAATTCTGGCAGGAAAATGATTTCCGCGCCAAACGCTTTTATGTTATCGCGTTTCGCTGCCGGCACCATGCGATCCAAAACCGCAATAAATCGATAACCTTTAACGGCACACGCCATTGCCAAACCAATTGCCGTATTACCCGATGATGGCTCAATCACCACCATTCCCGGTCTTAATTCCCCCTGAGCCTCAGCCCTTTCCAACATAGCAACTGCAATACGATCTTTAATACTCCCACCGGGGTTAATATTCTCCATTTTGAGAAAGACATTAATACCTTTAGTATATCTACCATTCAACATAACTACTGGAGTATTACCTATAGTTTGTAATATGCTTTTACCAAGATTCATACCAGTTTTATCCCTTATGTCTGGGTTAATATGAAGAACATATAATGATGACAAGGTATTTTTATCAACACATAAATAAATCAATTCAACATCTAATATACCTATTAATTTATTGATGAAACTATTCAATTTATCAATAACTATGGAGAATAAACTCATACCTATTAACAATAAGCGCATTCATTTGTGTTCTCACACAAGGGTTAATTAACAAAAATTATAATTATAAAATTACACTTAAAAGTCTACTGTCAACTCTGACAGTTATATCAATAAAATCCCGTATAAATTTTTGATATTATTATTTAATAATAAGGATATATATTAATATCATTAAATATTCTTATGTGAAATCATATAAAATAAATTATCATTATAAAGACAAATAACCGAAATTATATAAGAATATATTTTTATATTATTATGAAATAATCATTCTTGTAATTAACTAGATTCAGACATAGATATATCAAAATATTCTATGAAAAATCCACATATCACAATAGAATTAACAATACCGATATTATCTAATAATAAAAAATACGAATTCAATTATTTATACCCTATGGATTTCAAGTTGCATCGCGACGGCAAGGGAACGAATCCCCGGGAGCATAGATAACTATGTGACCGGGGTGAGTGAGTGCAGCCAACAAAGAGGCAGCTTGAAAGATGACGGGTATATAGATATTAATCTAATAATGAATAATATTTCCAATATAAAAACGAAAAATCAATAATAATAAAACTGGCTAAAAGACAACATTACAAAAAAATAGACAAGAGAAACCATAATTCTATAAACGACAAATAAGGTAGTAAATGTAAAATAAATCAGATTAATGCTCAGTTACTAGGCATTATCGGCAAAAATCTTATAGACTACCAAGAGAATGGTAAGTTGAGGCAATAAAAAACGCCGGCATTGCCAGCGTTTTTTACTTATTAGCATCAGTTAATCAGCGATTAAGCTTCAGCAATAACGTTAACGTTCAATTTAGCGAATACATCGCTGTGTACTTGGAAGTTAACTTCGTGTTCACCAATAGTACGCAGAACACCATTAGGCAGACGCACTTCGCTCTTAGAGACTTCAACGCCCGCGGCGATAACTGCATCAGCGATATCACGAGTACCGACAGAACCGAACAGTTTACCTTCGTCACCTGCTTTAGAAGCGATAGTAACGGAACCCAATGCATTGATTTTCTCAGCACGAGCTTCTGCTATTGCCAGAACGTTAGCCAGGTTAGCTTCCAGTTCAGCACGGCGAGCTTCGAAGAATTCGATGTTTTTCTTAGTTGCAGGAACAGCTTTGCCCTGCGGTACTAAGTAGTTACGGGCATAACCCGGTTTAACGTTAACTTGATCACCCAAGCTACCCAGGTTTGCTACTTTATCAAGCAGAATAATTTGCATTACCTTATCCTCTCAGAGTCGTTAATGGACTGTGCCGATTACTGATGACGATCAGTGTAAGGCAACAAAGACAGGTAGCGCGCGCGCTTGATAGCACGAGCGAGCTGACGCTGGTATTTTGCACGGGTGCCAGTGATACGGCTTGGTACAATTTTACCGCTCTCGGTGATGTAGTTTTTCAGCGTAGCGATGTCTTTATAATCAATCTCTTGAACGCCTTCCGCGGTGAAACGGCAGAACTTGCGACGACGGAAATAACGTGCCATTTGGCTAGTCTCCAGAATCTATCAATTCAATCTGCTCGGCATGAAGAACCAGTTTGTTAAGACCATTGCGACCTTGATGGCAACTAATGAATCCTGAAACGGTTAATCGACTGCCGACCGTTATACTGTGAGTTAAAACTTGTAACAATTGTCCGCTGGCAATAACGGGCATTCTGCACCATGCTTGCCTGCTCAGACCGGCTTCCTGTTGCTGTGAACGGTGCTCAAGCACAAACTGACAATGTGGAATGCCGGCAGGACTGACTTTTCGAATGGGGACCTTGCACACTGTGCCAGAAAGCACCAAACGATTAGTTGTCACAGTTATTACTCTTCAGAATCCCCAGCTTCTTCAGCATCCATATTGGCGTCTTCCAGAGAGTAATCACGGCTGCGACGTTCATCTTTGGCTTTAACCATTGGAGATGCTTCAGTTACCGCGTGCTTAACGCGCATAATCATGCTGCGGATAACGGCATCGTTGAAGCGGAAGTTAGTTTCCAGCTCATCAATCACTTCCTGCGGTGCTTCAACGTTCATCAGAACATAGTGAGCTTTGTGCAGTTTGTTGATTGGGTAAGCCAGTTGACGGCGGCCCCAGTCTTCCAGACGGTGAATCTGACCTTGCGCGTTAGTGATAGTCGCACTGTAACGCTCAATCATGCCCGGAACCTGTTCGCTTTGGTCAGGATGGACCATAAAAACGATTTCGTAATGACGCATTAGAATTGCTCCTTACGGATTATTCAGCCTCCTGTCAGGGTCAACCGCGGCCCGTGGAGGCAAGGAACTTGTTTAAGTGCGGCTGAAAAATTGACGCGTAACTATACCTACCCTACATGAAAAACTCAAGGAATGAACAATGCAAAAACACTTTTGTTCATATGTGGAATAGATGAGTTATAACGAACCGCGCTGACGCACCGCCTCAAACAGGCAAACTCCCGTGGCAACAGACACATTCAACGACGAGACAGAACCCACCATTGGGATACTAATCAATTCATCACAGTGTTCACGAGTCAGACGACGCATACCTTCCCCTTCCGCTCCCATCACCAGAGCCATAGGACCAGTTAGTTTACTCTGATACAGCGTATGGTCAGCTTCTCCTGCTGTACCCACCACCCAGATATTGTACTCTTGCAATAAACGCAAGGTACGAGCAAGGTTGGTGACACGAATAAGTGGTACGCTTTCCGCAGCACCACATGCCACTTTCTTCGCCGTGGCATTAAGCTGAGCAGAACGATCACGTGGAATAATAACAGCATGTACACCTGCTGCATCAGCACTACGCAAACAAGCTCCCAGATTATGGGGATCTGTCACACCATCAAGCACCAACAAGAAAGGGATTTCTGCTTGTGCCAGTAAATCTGGTAGGTCGTTTTCTTGATACTGACGCCCTGGCTTCACTTTGGCAATAATCCCCTGATGCACCGCACCTTCCGTTTGATTATCCAGCCACTGACGATTTGCCAGTTGGATAGTCATCCCGATACTTTCCAGCGCATGAATCAATGGTGTCAGGCGGCGATCTTCACGCCCTTTCAGGGTATAAACTTCGATAAAACGCTGAGGATCGCGCTCCAATAAAGCTTTAACGGCATGAATACCGTAGATAATTTCACTCATAATCTTCTTATTTTCATTGTCATACATATACAACACTGACGAATACTGTGAGCCTATTCGATAGGCTTCACGTACTCAGGGGGAGATTAAAATATTCAGGCTATCCTGCAACAGGATAGCCCTTTGATTATTTATCTGCGCTTTTCTTAGCCCGTTTGGCTTTGAATTTAGCGACAATTTTCTGAGTTTTGGTAGAAAACGTCTTACCCTTTTTCTTATCCCCTTTAGGCTTATCCGCAGATCGTTCTTTACGAACAGCACCATCAGGCTCAAAATGAGCTTCTTTGCGATGACCACGCCCATTTTTCTTACTGCTTTCGCGGCCAAGTTCTACTTTTCTCTCTCTATCGCGCGCTGTTTTACCTACATTCCGGGCTTTGCGGGTGGTAGAAAGCAGCTTAAAGTCAATTTTACGTTCATCCATATGAACCGCTTCCACACGAATTTCAACTTCATCCCCTAACCGGAAAGTTTTACCCGAGTATTCACCAACTAAACGCTGACCGATATTATCGAAATGATAATAATCATTACTCAATGTGGAAACATGCACCAGGCCGTCAATAAACAGCTCATTCAAACGAACAAAGAAACCAAAACCTGTCACACTCGTGATGATCCCAGTAAAAGTATTGCCCACCTGATCCTGCATAAAATCACACTTAAGCCAATCGGCGACGTCTCTCGTCGCTTCATCTGCGCGGCGCTCTGTCATGGAACAATGTTGGCCCAGTTGCAACATCTGTTCCATATCACTGTGCCATCCCCCACTCGGTGTTCCACATTGCTCAACAATGCTTTCCTGTTTCGCTAGCAGATATTTAATCGCCCGATGCAACACCAGATCCGGGTAACGGCGGATAGGGGAGGTAAAATGCGCATAAGAATTTAATGACAGACCGAAGTGACCCCGGTTTTCTGGATCATAAATTGCCTGTTTCATTGAACGCAGTAATAGGGTTTGCAGTAGCTCATGATCCGGGCGTTCAGCCACTTGATGCATCAGTTGCGCATAATCCTTTGGTGTTGGTTGCATGCCACCGGGCAGCGTCAATCCCAATTCGCCAAAAACCGTGCGCAGGTTAACAATGCTCTCTTCTTTTGGCCGATCATGAATACGGTAAAGCACCGGCTCCCCATTTTTTTCCACGAAGCGCGCCGCAGCAATATTCGCCAGAATCATGCACTCTTCAATCAACTTATGAGCATCATTGCGAACAATCGGTTCAATTCGCTCGATACGACGTTCAGCATTAAAGATAAACTTCGCCTCTTCTGACTCAAACGAGATTGCACCACGTTGCTCACGGGCATTTTCTAATGCCTGGTACAATTCATGTAAATGCTCAATATGCTGAACCAGTGGCTTGTAGTGCTCACGCAGCTCTTCATCACCCTGCAACATACGCCATACTTTGGTATATGTCAGACGGGCGTGAGAATTCATGACGGCTTCGTAAAATTTATAGGATGATAATCGCCCCTGCGCTGAAATCGTCATCTCACACACCATACAAAGGCGATCAACCTGCGGGTTCAGAGAACAGAGTCCATTAGAAAGCACCTCCGGCAACATGGGGACAACCTGAGATGGGAAGTAAACCGAGTTACTCCGGCTACGTGCTTCGGTATCTAACGCCGTTTGTGGGCGCACATAGTAACTGACATCAGCAATGGCAACCCATAAACGCCAACCACCGCTTTGCTTTCTTTCACAATAAACGGCATCATCAAAATCACGGGCATCTTCACCATCGATTGTCACCAACGGCAGAGTACGCAGATCAACACGGCCTTTTTTCGCAGATTCTGGTACCTGCTCATCCAAGGAAGCAACCTGGTTTTCCACCTGTGGCGGCCAACTGTGGGGAATTTCATGAGTACGTAGGGCAATTTCCACTGCCATGTTCGTTCCCATCTTTTCACCCAACACTTCAACAATCTTACCGATAGCTTTTGTGCGGCGCGCCGGGCGGGTAATTAACTCGACTACCACCACATTCCCCATGCGAGCACCACCGCTTTCATCTTTCGGGATCAAGATATCGAAGCTTAAACGGCTATCATCCGGCACAACAAATCCCATACCAGAATCAAGAAAATAGCGGCCAACAATCTGACTGGTCTTAGGCACCAATACACGAACGATACGCGCTTCATTACGCCCTTTGCGATTCAGGGACAATGGTTGTGCCAGCACAACATCGCCATGAATAGCCATTTTTAACTGCTCGGCAGAGAGATAAAAATCGTCTTTGTGACCTTCTACCCGTAGGAAACCATAACCATCTCTATGCCCAATAACAGTACCTTTCAGTAAATCCAATCTTTCCGGCAAGGCATAACATTGGCGACGAGTGAAAACCAATTGACCATCACGTTCCATAGCCCGTAAACGACGACGTAACGCTTCAATATCCTCATCGTTAATCAGATTCAGCTCTTGTGCCAGTTCCTGGCGACTTACCGGTACAGTATGTTTAGCAATAATGTCTAAGATGTACTCACGGCTTGGAATGGGTGATTCGTATTTTTCTGCTTCGCGCCCCAAAAAAGGATCTTGTGACATAGCTGTTCCTCCGCTGTCATCAGCAGGCTGTTTGCGCCATTTCTTCATTCGGTCAGAAGCAGCTTGTAAAGGGGGATATTATCTTCAATCATATCAGCTAAAGTATGCTTATCCAGTTCTTCTAAAAACTTTTCTATTGCCTGATTTAATACGACCTTCAGACGACACGCAGAAGTGATATGGCAAGATTCCTGACTACAGTCAACCAATGATAATGGCTCAAGAGCACGAACGACATCGCCAATTCTGATATCCTTCGCGGGTTTACCTAAACGGATACCGCCGTTTTTACCACGAACAGCATCTACTAATCCTAAATGACTCAATTGGTTAATGATTTTTACCATGTGGTTACGAGAAACGCCATAAATATCAGTAACTTCAGAAATACTGGTCATCCGGCTTTGCGGTAAAGAAGCCATATAAATTAGCGCACGCAAGCCATAATCTGTAAAACTCGTTAACTGCACATCAACCTCTGGATAATAAGATATAAACTAATATATCCGAGAACAAACTGAAAAAATAAGTATTTGTTCAACTCATATACCATGAATCTACCAAAATCATGTTGATCTCCTCATCGTTAAACAAAAAAGGCCACAATAAATAGCAAAAAACCGGGCTGAAAAGCCCGGCTTCACCTGATTATAGGTACCATCAGACATCAAACGGATCACGCAGAATGATAGTTTCTGAACGATCCGGGCCTGTAGAAATAATATCAACCGGAACACCGGTCAGCTCTTCTACACGTTTGATATAGTTCAGTGCCGCCTGAGGCAATCTTCTATGCTCTTTCACACCGAAAGTGCTTTCATTCCAACCAGGCATGGTCTCATAAATAGGCTCGATACCTTCCCAGTCATCCGCTGCCAGAGGTGTCGTTTCAATTACACTGCCATTAGGCATACGGTAACCAGTGCAGATTTTTACTTCTTTCAAGCCATCCAGCACGTCCAGTTTGGTCATACAGAAACCTGACAGTGAGTTGATCTGTACTGCACGACGGATGGCAATGATATCCAACCAACCAGTACGGCGGCTACGCCCAGTAGTCGCGCCAAACTCTTGGCCTTTTTCGCGCAAGTAACTGCCAGTTTCATCAAACAGCTCAGTTGGGAATGGACCAGCACCGACACGAGTAGAGTATGCTTTGATGATCCCCAAAACATAATCAACATAGCACGGACCTAAACCGGAACCTGTTGCAACGCCACCCGCGGTAGTGTTGGAAGAGGTCACATATGGGTAAGTACCGTGGTCAATATCCAACAATGTGCCCTGCGCACCTTCGAACATAACCAATTCATCTTTCTGAGTTGCTTTATACAACAAATCAGAAACGTCGACGACCATATCCGTCAAAATATCGGCAACAGCCATGATTTCATCTAGGGTTTTCTGGTAATCAACCGCTGGTTCTTTGTAGTAGTTAACCAGTTGGAAATTGTGATATTCGATAATTTCTTTCAGCTTAACTGCGAATGCTTCCTTATCAAACAAATCACCAACACGCAGACCACGACGAGCAACTTTATCTTCATACGCAGGGCCAATACCACGACCGGTTGTACCAATTGCTTTTGCACCACGCGCTTTCTCGCGGGCATTATCTAATGCAACATGGTATGGAAGAATAAGTGGACAGGCTTCTGAAATGAGCAGGCGCTCGCGAACAGGAATACCACGGGACTCTAATGCGTTCATCTCTTTCATCAGCGCATCAGGCGCTAATACGACGCCATTTGCAATAATACTGATAACATTTTCACGCAAGATCCCTGATGGGATTAAGTGGAGAACGGTTTTTTCACCGTTGATAACCAGTGTATGACCAGCATTATGGCCCCCTTGATAACGAACAACATACTTAGCTCGTTCAGTCAGCAAGTCGACGATCTTGCCCTTGCCCTCGTCACCCCATTGGGTGCCCAATACGACAACGTTCTTACCCATTTCAAAATTCACTCGGTTGCTTAAAAATGGATTCTAACATCTCATCCCACACCTTTCAGTAATTTTTATCACATCCGTTATTTTTGTTAGCCACCAGACATAACAAGGCCCGCCTGATGCGGGCCTTACTGAGTGATTCAAAACTCATTAGTGCTGAACTGCACGCTTTTCAGGTGCTTTCATATAGCGGAAGAAATCAGCTTCTGGGCTTAATACCAGAACATCTTTCCCGTCTTCACTAAAGCTTTTCTCGTAAGCACGTAAACTACGGATAAAGGCATAGAAATCTGGCGCTTGACTGAATGCATCCGCAAACAGTTTAGCGGTTTCCGCATCACCAGCACCACGCAATGTAAGCGCTTCACGCTCCGCTTTTGCACGGATTTCAATAACTTGCTTATCTGCTGCTGCACGCAGCTTTTCTGCTTCTTCCAAACCTTGTGAACGATGACGACGAGCTACCGCTTCACGCTCAGCGCGCATACGCTGGTAAATCGCTTCTGAAACTTCCAGTGGTAAATTGATTTGTTTGATACGCACATCAACAACTTCAATACCCAATGCCGCCATACTGTTCGGATTGATAGCAAGCTGTTTATCTGCCGTTTCTCGCTCTACACGAGCCGCCGCCGATGCAATAGCATCATCCGCTTCAGTTATACTCGCTGTTTCTTTATCCGTTGTACCTTTGTTCAGCGCATCACGAACATCGGTGGTCAATTGACCACGGGAATCCGTTACGATACCACGAACATCCTTACGGCCAATCTCAGAACGCAGGCGGTCACTGAATTTACGCTTTAACAATACTTCTGCTTGAGAAATATCACCATTGCCGGTCGCCAGATAATAACGGCTGAAATCGTTAATCCGCCATTTCAGGTAAGAATCAACTATCAGGTCCTTATTTTCACTGGTCAAGAAACGGTCGGCTTGAATATCCATAGTCTGGATACGAGCATCCAGTGTTTTCACCGTTTCAACAAAAGGTATTTTGAAATGTAACCCCGGCTCATAAACAATCGGTTTATTTCCTGCATCGCGCAGAACCTTACCAAAACGCAGTACAATACCACGCTGTCCTTCCTGCACGATAAATAGAGAGGCATAGAGTGCAACTAATACCGCGACAATAACAACGACTAATGATTTACGCATGATTATTATCTCCCTACCCTGATAATGTCATTACGCAGATTATCTGTTCGGTTATAATTCGCTCCCCGGCCTGAATTTGAAGGCACAGTTGGACGGGTACCCCGCAGGTCAGAAGCTACCGTATTATCTGATTGCACTGTTCCCTCTTTTTTAACACCAGAAACATCACCACGTAACATTTGTTCTAATGGCAATACCAGCAAATTGTTATTGTGATCATTAACAATAATTTTGCGAGTACGGCTCAATACTTTCTCCATCGTTTCAATGTACAGACGTTCACGGGTAATCTCAGGTGCCTCTTTATACCTAGGCAACATTTTGGCAAAGCCCGCCACTTCCCCCTGTGCTTCCAATACTACACGAGACTTATAAGCTTTCGCCTCTTCAATGATACGTTGCGCATCACCTTTCGCACGTGGCAAGACTTCGTTCGAATAAGCCTCCGCTTCACGAATAGACTGCTGTTCATTCTCACGTGCAGCAATAACATCGTCAAAAGCAGCCTTGACTTCTTCTGGCGGACGAGCAGCCTGGAAGTTAACATCCAACAAAGTTATTCCCATGCGGTACGGAAGAATCGTCCTTTCCAACTCACGCTGAGTATCATCACGGACAATCATACGGTTTGCCGTCAAGATTTTATCCATCGTATATTTACCAACAACACCACGTACCGCGCTATCTGTCGCCTGACGCAGGCTGTTATCAGGACTTGTCACACTATAGAGATAAGCGGCAGGATCAGTCACACGATACTGCACGTTCATCTCCACGCGAACAACGCTTTCATCTGATGTCAGCATCACGCCAGAGGTTGCCAATTCACGAACAGATTCCACGTTAACTGGAACAACTTCATCAATGAATGTGGGTTTCCAGTTCAGACCTGGCTGCACAATATGGCTAAGTTTACCCAAACGGGTAACAACACCACGTTCTGTCTCCTTAATCGTATAAAAACCGCTAGCGGCCCAGATCACGACGACAACAGCAACGACAAGGCTAACAATACGCCCGCCAAATTTTGCCCCTTGGTCAGAACCATTACCGCCCTTGTTCCCACCAAAACCCCCGAGTTTACTGCTCAGCTTACGGAACAGATCGTCGAGATCAGATGCCCCACGGTTTCGACTACTTTTGTTCCCGCCGGAATTGCCGCTTTTATTGCTGCTTCCCCACGGGTCGCGGTCTTGTCCGTTGTTCCCGGGCTGATTCCACGCCATGTTTTAGCTCCATTCTTTTATGATTGGTTTTTCAGGCCAAGAGCCTCTTATAAACAAGCCGACTCTCAATCACATAAGTTTTCTGATATTCACCTGACAGGCACATCAGACAACATAATCAAACAAATCCTGTTCTTGTTTGCATAGACGGCGCCAGTCAACAATCGGCATTCTCACTTCGATACCAACTTTACCGTCCTCTTCTATCCACTCTTTCTCTATTGCTTGCAGTTGATAGAAGCGGCTGCGTAAACGACCTGCTTCCGGAGGCAAACGCAATTCGTAGTGTGCAATTTCACCCGAAAGACGCTCCGTTAACGCTTGTAACAATAACGGGATACCTTTACCGGTTTGCGCAGACAGCCAAACTCTAACCGGTAAGTTATCTTCGTTGCGATCAATACGCGGCGTGAAGCTGTCCAGCATATCAATCTTATTCATCACCAACAGTACCGGAATTTCATGCGCTTCAATTTCTTCCAGTACGCTGTCGACAGCGGCAATATTTTCGTCGATGCGGCTATCCGCAGCATCAATAATATGCAGCAACAATGTGGCTTGCCGGGTTTCCTGCAATGTTGCTTTAAATGCCGCCACCAGATCATGAGGCAAATGACGGATAAAGCCAACCGTATCAGCCAATACCACCGTACCAACATCATTAACTTCAATCCGTCGCAACGTTGGATCCAGCGTAGCAAACAATTGATCAGCCGCATAAACCTCAGCAGCCGTCATACGGTTAAACAAACTCGATTTACCGGCGTTGGTATATCCCACCAGTGAAACCGTCGGTATATCCGCTTTATTTCGCGCTTGACGCCCCTGTTCACGCTGTTTCTCAACCCGGCTCAGACGACTCAGGATCTGACGGATTTTATCCCGCAATAAACGCCGGTCCGTCTCAAGCTGCGTTTCCCCCGGCCCTCTCAAACCAATCCCACCTTTCTGACGTTCAAGGTGAGTCCATCCCCGGACAAGACGGGTAGAAAGATGACGTAGCTGCGCCAACTCTACCTGTAACTTCCCTTCGTGAGTCCGCGCCCGTTGGGCAAAAATATCCAGAATCACGCCGGTGCGGTCGATAACTCGACACTGACAGAGCCGCTCAAGATTGCGTTCCTGTGCAGGACTGAGTGCATGATTAAACAACACAACATCAGCACCACTAGCCTGTACCGCCTCAGCAATCTCTTCCGCCTTACCTTCTCCAACAAAATATTTCGGATGAGGGGCTTTCCTGCTCCCCGTGACAATTTGCACAGGAACTACACCAGCAGAAGTTACCAGTGATTCAAACTCACTGAGATTATCTGTGTCTTTATCCTGCGAGAAAAAAACATGCACCACAACGGCTTGTTCGCCGCCTTCATAACGTTCAAACAAAGGTGCGACCTCTCAGGCTGAGTAAAAAACTACGGGAAAAAACATAGGTAAAACCCCCTCCCTATGTTTTTCTTCATTCTATTACTGCTCTCAAACTTATTCAGTGCCATCACTTTCCTGTTGTGCTGCCGGAGCAGAAACGCCACCAGAATGATAATTACCTACGCTCGCCCCTACACTCGTATTGCTACTGTGATGAGAAACTGGGCGGGAAGGTACAACAGTAGAGATGGCATGTTTATAAACCATCTGGCTAACCGTATTTTTCAGTAAAATGACAAACTGGTCAAAAGATTCAATCTGACCCTGCAATTTGATGCCGTTGACCAAATAAATAGAAACCGGGACCCTTTCACGCCGCAATGCGTTCAGGAACGGATCTTGCAAAGATTGCCCCTTAGCCATTCTATATTTTCCTTATTTTGTTGTTTTTAACTAAGAACCTAAAGGTTCGAAAAAATGAACTACTCAAAAATTGCGCTTTGGTACTCATCAATTGTACACAATCAATAAACCTATGCACTAACAACCTGCATAACTGTGCTTAAAGCTTGCTCTGGTTGAGAACTATCCAACCAATGAACCGACTTCCAACCTCTGAGCCAAGTTACCTGACGCTTTGCCAACTGGCGCGTCGCACAAATACCGCGATAAATCATTTCATCGTAGTCAATTTCGCCGGAAAGATAAGACCACATCTGACGATAACCGACACAACGAATAGAAGGTAAATCCACATGCAAATCACGACGAGCATAAAGTGCTTTAACTTCCTCTTCAAACCCTGATTCAAGCATTTGATGAAAACGCGCTTCAATGCGTTGATGAAGGAGCTCACGTTTTGCCGGTGCAATAGCAAATTGATGAACACGATAAGGCAGCGATTCTCCTGACAATTTAGTCAGTTCAGTGAGAGTTTTACCTGAAATAAGAAAAACTTCCAGTGCCCGAGAAAGTCTCTGTGGATCATTAGGATGAATTCTTAACGCCGCCACAGGATCAATCTTCTGTAGTTGCTGATGCAATGCATCCCATCCTTGCTCTGCCGCCTGTTGTTCTATTTGTGCCCGAATAACCGGATTAGCCGAAGGTAAAGGCGACAAACCTTCAAGTAACGCCTTGAAATAGAGCATCGTTCCTCCCACCAGCAGAGGAATACGGCCAGAAGCAGTAATTTCTGCCATCTCCTTCAATGCATCGTGACAAAAATCAGCAGCAGAATAAGGTTGAGAAGGGTCCAGAATATTGATTAAACGATGAGGTGCCAACGCTTGCTCTTCGGTTGTTGGTTTGGCGGTACCAATATCCATTCCACGATAAATTAGCGCAGAATCAACGCTGATCAGCTCCACAGGAAGATGCTGGCGTAAAGCAACAGATAAAGCCGTTTTGCCTGAGGCCGTCGGACCCATAACAAAAATTGCCATTGGTAGATGTTGAGTTTTCTGATCACTCATGAGTAAGAGATGCCACCACTGCTTGTAAATCAATTAATTGTAATAACCCATCTGGTGGAGATTTTACCAGTTGTGGGCAAAGACGCTCAACATCAGCTAATAACTGCACCGCCTGAGCAACGTTCCACGTTCCATACTCACTGCCGATATGACGAGCAAGCCAAGTTACAACCTGTTCAGCCGATGCTGATGGCTGTTGTGCCAAATAACCTAGCAACTCAGGAATTAATTTAGGCAGATTTTGTTGCCGTAATGGTAACGATACCGCACATAGTATCGCTTTTCCATGAGATACAGATGCTTCAATACCAAAAGAGCCCAATAAGTCACTATAACGATTTAAAGCATCAGCTTCCTCTTTACTAAGAGATAGTTTCAGCGGTATCAACAATGGCTGTGATTTCAGCCCTTGCTCTGTTGGTGTTAACTGTGCTTGTCTTAACCAGCGTTCAGCTACCGGCAAAGATAACAACCCAATTCCCAATGGAGATTCAATCAGAGCATAACATGGTGAATATATGCTCAACACCTTACCAAAACTATGATTGCTATTTTTAACCTGAACAAGAGCAGAAGTGACCTTTTCTGCCATAACCGGAGCGGTTCTAGCTGGAAACAGCTCTCTTTTTTCTTCAGGTTCAGACTGCATCAGTTTCTGATATACCTCACCCTGACGTTTCTGATAATGATCTCCATGATATTGGCGATTTTCACCACCGCGAGAGCCCCCCATATTCCCTTTACTTGACAAAACCTCTTTTGGTGATGATGTTGCCACAGATGTCGCATTGTTTTGCCGGGAAAAATGATTTCCCCCTGCTGATGGCCGGTTTTCCGGCTCCCAGGCTGGCGCAGGTTCACAGCAAGCCATATCCAGCTCGGCACCGCTTCCGCGCTGTTTCAATACGGCTGTTACACCCTGATAGATAAAATCATGTACCAAACGGGCTTGATGGAAGCGAACTTCATGCTTCGCAGGATGCACATTCACATCCACTTGATGTGGATCAACCTCCAAATATAAAACATAAGCAGGCTGTTGTTCTCCCCGGAGCAAATCTTGATAAGCCTGACGGATAGCATGATTAATTAAGCGATCACGCATCATACGCCCGTTTACATAACAATATTGAATATCACTACTCGCCTCAGTATTCATCGGGTCAACAACCCATCCTTTAATCGATAAATCGTCGTGCTGCCAGGAAAGAGAAAGTGCCCGTTGCATAAAAGCGGTACCACAAATGGAGGCCAACCGCCGCTCATACTGCGATTCATCTTTTGCCGGCCGGTATTGGCGCACCAATTTACCGTTATGATGCAAATTGATTAATACATCCAAACGCGCCAACGCAATGCGTCTAACGACTTCATCAATATGACCAAATTCCGTTTTTTCTGTTCGCAGAAACTTGCGCCGCGCAGGAGTGTTATAAAAGAGATCCAATACTTCAACAGTACTGCCTACTGGATGTGCTGCCGGCTTTACAGTCACTGCCATATCCCGCCCTTCCGCGTAAGCTTGCCAGGCTTCATGCTGTTCTTCAGTACGGGAAGTTAATGTCAGACGCGAAACTGAGCTGATACTAGCCAGCGCCTCTCCACGGAATCCCATACTGATAATGGCTTCCAAATCATCAAGGGTAGCAATCTTACTGGTAGCATGACGAGCCAACGCTAGCGCAAGATCCTGATGGTTGATGCCACAGCCATTATCACGGACACGAATAAGTTTTACTCCACCGCGCTCAATTTCAATATCAATACGGCTAGCGCCAGCATCAAGGCTATTCTCCACCAACTCTTTTACTACTGATGCAGGGCGTTCTACGACTTCGCCAGCCGCAATTTGGTTTGCTAATTGAGGAGGTAAGATCTTGATCGCCATATTTAACCTTTACTTCTTGGCTGTTTCAGGTACAGCCTGTAATGGATTTGCTAGAAAATAGTTGCGCAACCCCCGATGGATAGCACTTGCTAGCTTATCCTGAAAATCATTGGAACCAAGTAATGCTTCTTCAGCCGAGTTACTGATAAATCCTGTTTCCACCAAAATTGAAGGAATATCTGGTGAACGTAACACACCTAAGCTAGCATGTTCTGGCGAACGTTTATGTAATAAACCGACCTTGCGCAATTCACTCAAAACCTGTACTGCAACATTATAGCCCACCCGTTGGGAGTGGCCGAATTGCAAATCCAGCACCGCCTGGCTTAGATAAGGATCAGCACCATTTGCCAAGGCATTACCTGCACCACCCAGTAACTCAGACTGTTTCTCATGCTGTTCAAGCCAATTACCCAATTCACTGTTTGCACGCTTGTTTGACAGCACCCAGACAGAAGCGCCACGTGCACTGCGATTAGGAGCGGCATCCGCATGAATAGAAATCAGCATATTTGCGCTATGTTTACGTGCAACCTCAGAACGACCAGCAACAGAAATAAAATAGTCTCCATTACGGGTCAAAACGGGTTTGAACATAGGATCATTGCGTAACAATGCTTCAAGTTTGCGCGCTACACTGATAGTCACATTTTTCTCTTTCAATCCACGTTGCCCAATCGCACCGGGGTCTTGACCACCATGTCCTGCATCAATAGCGACAACTACCCGCTGACCGCCCTTAGAAGTTGCTTGCAAAGCCGCCTGTTTTGTCGTCTGCAATTTGCTGTTAGTAAGTGATAGCTTACCTGTAGCAGCTTGGGAACTCTCTCTAAAAACAGACTTGCCAGTAGATACCCCGGAGGCCCGAAGGGTAAAAATCACCCGATATTCACTATTCGATTGCTGCATTATAGAGTTGACTTTAACTTTATTATTTAGTTCAAATACAATGCGTTTTTTTTGTCGATCAGGTGCCTGGCTGGAACGGATTTTCCTCACTAAATCCTGCCCCGGTAGATTCATAGGTAAACCAACAATTTTTTCTGTTTGATGGATATCTACCACTAAACGCTCTGGCGAATGCAATGGAAAAAAACTGTAATTAGGGCGACCACCGGAAAAAACCATCGTCACTTTAGATTCATTTATGCTGTTACTGACGTGAATATTGGATAAAGTCGCCGCGGTTGCGGTTGTTACCACTAAACTGCTCATCATAATAAACAACCAGCACATTATCATAAAACTGATCTGCCATTTCTTTATCATTTTTGCGACTAAAGGACACATCATGGTCGGGTGATCCCTTATAAGTATTTCAAATTATCTAACAGGCTCTCACCATATTTAGACAAAGCAATAAAATGTGCCTGTCTCCCTTCGGACTGGTAACTCAAATGTAATTCAATATCTGCATCCGGTAATACGCCTTCTCCTTGCTGAGGCCATTCCACCAGACAAATGGCATCTTGATGGAAATAATCACGTATTCCCATAAATTCCAACTCTTCCGGATCTGCCAATCGGTAAAGATCGAAATGGTAAACCGACCTCGGTGTTAAAGCATAAGGCTCAACCAAAGTATAAGTTGGGCTTTTTACATGCCCTTTATGACCCAGAGACTGCAAAAAACCACGGCTAAACGTAGTTTTACCGGCACCCAAATCACCATATAAATAAATTACACCACCACTATTACAGGCAGCAGCAACTGCGCTTCCAAGAGAAACTGTCGCATCTTCATCTTTAAGTGATAAAATAAGTTCTTTCATCGAATAATATCTGTTGTTTTATTAATTCATCAGCTAAAACGATAACCCTAACACACTTCTATTATCAACATTTAACATCTTCTGCTCAGTTTCATTATCAAACCCACTATTTTTGGGCTGAAACAAATTATGCTACACTGCAACACCTTGCAGTATAAGCCGATTTCCACCATGACAACGCCTCTCGATCTTAACCTTCTGGTCTCCAACATCAAACAATGGGGTCACTCCCTTGGTTTCCAGCAAGTTGGCATTTGCGATACTGATTTATCCGTGGAAGAACCAAAACTTCAGGAATGGCTGGATAAACAGTACCACGGGGAGATGGCATGGATGAAACGCCACGGCATGATGCGTGCTCGCCCGGATGAACTTTTCCCAGGGACATTGAGAGTTATTAGTGTAAGAATGAATTACCTCCCTGCTAAAGCTTCTTTTGCCAGCACGCTAAACGACGCCGAACTCGGTTATATTAGCCGTTATGCCCTGGGAAGAGATTATCACAAACTGCTGCGCCAACGTCTTAAGAAACTCGGGGAGCAAATTCAAAATTATTGCCATGACTTTGAATATCAAGGAGTCCTTAATTTTCGGCCTTTTGTTGATTCAGCACCCATAATGGAACGCCCACTCGCCGCTAAGGCCGGATTAGGCTGGGTCGGTAAACACTCACTTATTCTTAATAGAGAAGCTGGTTCATGGTTTTTCCTCGGTGAGTTGCTGATTAACCTTCCTCTGCCTATAGATCCTCCACAAGAAGAGCAATGTGGACGCTGTGTCGCCTGCATGACAACCTGCCCAACCGGTGCAATTATCGCCCCTTATACTATTGATGCCCGCCGTTGTATTTCCTACCTCACAATTGAATTGGAAGGCATTATTCCTGAAGAATTTCGTCCACTGATGGGAAACCGTATTTACGGTTGTGATGATTGTCAGATTATTTGTCCTTGGAACCGCTTTTCCCAATTGACAGATGAAGATGATTTCAGCCCTCGTGTGACATTACATACACCAAAGTTATTGGATTTATTCAATTGGAGTGAAGAGAAGTTCCTACGGATAACGGAAGGTTCTGCAATTCGTCGCATCGGCTATTTACGCTGGTTACGCAATATTATTGTTGCTTTAGGAAACGCACCCTATCAATACGATATCATTCTGGCTCTGCAACAGAGACTAGGATTAAACACAATGCTAGACGAACATATTCATTGGGCTATTGAACAGCAAATCATTCGCCGCAAAACGAATATTGTTAGTGTACAAACACCACAACAGAAACGACTTATTAGGGCGATAACCAAGGGCTTGCCCAGAGATGCTTAATTATTAGCCATCTTTGTAACGTATAAAAAGATTCAGATAATTTTTCTGTGAATAAAATAAAAACCCCTTGTTGATCAATGCTCAAAAAAAGCGCAAGTGATCAATGTGATATTTCTTAACAAAGGATCATTCCGAAAAATTATCAATAAGTTACAAAATAAATATTCATTTTGTAACATTCAAAGTCAGAAAAATTCAAATGCAACAGCCTGTGGATAAGTCTGTGTGATAATTTTAAAGCATCGAACTTATTTGCCGGGAAACCAACTTCTGGGCTGTGGATAAAAAATAGAAATCTGTACTGCGAGGATATAACCTAAAAATCAAATCAAAGTAAGTGAATACAACCATTGAGGAAGAAACTTAGAGCGGGAAGTAAATCCTTCGAATATCATCTAATTCATTGATTCAAAAGAGATTTCACCCATACCTCATTGACGAAAGGAGTGCATTATGTACTACCTCAAAAAGTTTGGCAAGCAGAAGTTGAAAAAATATTTTGCAATTATAAGGATAATACTTTCTTCACCCCTATATACCCGTCATCTTTCAAGTTGCCTCTTTGTTGGCTGCACTCACTCACCCCGGTCACATCGTTATCTATGCTCCCGGGGATTCGCTCCCTTGCCGTCGCGATCCATCTTGAAATCCATTGGGTATATATAGCAATGGTGCGACAACTCAGACTTTCAGCGTTTGTTATACCCCACGATATTCATCCACCCCATCGCAATGCCTGGATGTCTTCGGTGCCCTAAATAGCACCACAAATGCCTTTAGCGACCATGATGCCAAAGGTTCCTTTAGAATTAGCGGGATTCTCAACGGAGGTACTTACCCCGTTTACCCGTCCCATTACAATATGATCAAAGTTGATTATCAGTATTAAGCAATCCGACCTGAAGCCTCATGGCCTCAGGTCAACAAGCTCCCTGGAAGCAAGGGAGACAGCCGAATTCACCATGCGAAATTTTTTAGTCGCCAATGCGATAAATGCTTTAGTGGCCGGTGACGATTGACGTTCATCAAACACAGCCAACCCGACATGTCGTTTCACCTTTGGATTCAGCGCCTTCTTGATATAGTGAACATCACGAGCCGGCGGCAGAGATGACTCGGCAACAATCGACACCGCATCCCCACGTTCAACCGTAGCCAAAGTACTTAACAATTGAGACGTCCGATAGCGAATATTAGGTTGCAATCTTGCCGATAAAAAAAGCCTGGAAACCAGTTCAGCCGATCCGGCTTCTGTCAATACGAATGGTCCAACACACAGATCTTTCAACATCACCGTATCCTGCAATACCAAAGGATGATCTACCGGCAACAAAGCCACCATCTGGTCTTCAAGAATCGGATAAGTGTCGAATTGGTCTTCCGGCAGAGTCACAAATCCCACATCCACGCGCCTATCCATAAGCCATTGCACAACCTGCCTGTCTGGTCCCTCATCAATATGGACCTCAATGCCGGGGTAAAGCCTGCGATAATCGGCCAGTACCGTTGGCAACAGCCACAAGGATGAAGTCGGGCCAAACGATCCGATTCGCAGCGTACCTCGTTTCATCCCTCGTGCATCCGCTGCTTCTTGCCGCATAGTTTCAGCCAGACCAAGAATGGCCTGGGCTTTTTGTAGCAAACTTTCTCCTATATCTGTCAGTTCGACAGCGCCTTGATGCCGATGCAGTAGCTCTACGCCAAGCTCCTGTTCAAGGAGTCTGATGGCATGGGAAACCCCAGACTGAGAGATCTTGAGCTGGGCCGCAGCTAAGGTAAAGCCCTTCCGTTCAGCAACAACAGCAAAAATTTCGAGCTGGGTTAAAGTCATTATCTCCCCCTTGAGTAATCACTCATTTCCGCATGATCATACATCTGAATAAGTATATGCAATGCGGATATAAAACAATAGGCGAAGCATGCTCGCCGAGCGCTCAACCGAGTTTCCAAACCATAATTAATTAAAAAAGGGGATTTTATGAGTTACCAATGGCCTTCAGATGGCTCATCTTCCATATGGCCGGAGATAAACAGCATGTTCTTATCCCTCCGTGGATTTTCAGACGAATTTATTCCCATGAATGACACTCAGCGAACCTACAAAAAACTCCTGATGGGATTTGATGCCATCACCTCTTGCGAGATGAAAGAACTTTATAAATTCAAAATCACATTAACTCAAATGAACGAACACGACCTCTCTCTCCCTGAGCTTTGTCTTATCCATAAGGCATTCAGCGCATGGGTAAAATTTGATTACGAAAACGCGAGATCGCTTCTGACCCAACATATTCGAGCATACCCATCGGATATTATCGCGCTCTTCTTCATTCACATGCTTGATTTCTGCACTGGCAAAACAACCAACCTAAGGTCTCTTCTGCTTTATTGTGACGAACACATTCCTGGCACTCACTACCTCTATCCATATTATCTTTCCATAAAATCATTCGTCCTTTGTGAAGCTCAATGTTTTGATGATGCCTTAGCAGTTGGTTTTAAGTCTGTTAAACTAATGCCGGACAATATCTATGGCATTCATGCTGTCGCACATGCCTTGCATGAGCTAGGCCGCTGGAAAGAACTTTGCCACTTCCTGACCAATTGCAAAGAACATTGGATAACCAACGCCGGAATGGGAATGCATGTATACTGGCATCTCGCCATCGCGTATGAACGATCCGATGAGATCACGCTGGCATTGCAAGCTTTTGATGAATTATATGCGCTAAAAGACAATCCATTTGCTAAACAAGATTTGGACGCCGTAGAATTCTTGTGGCAGCTTAGGCTCAAATCTGCCGACGCTAAGTTCCAACCAATATGGGAGCGTCTTGCCGTCCTTTGGACAGGCAGCATCAGCTCATCCACCTCTTACTTCCACAAGATACATGCAGCACTTGCTTTTTCTGCAATAAATCAGTCTTTTCTTATCGAGAAGCTAATCGCGGAAAGCGATGGATTTGGCATCGAACCAGACACACATTCCACAGGGATAGACGTCCTTAAAGCGATCTTACTATTCACATCGAGACACTACGAAGAGTGTTTAAGCAAACTCCGTCTCAGCTATGAGAAATGGCCATTATTGGGAGGTAGCCGTGCTCAACGTGAAATATTAGAACAGACGATGGAATACGCCGCCTTGAAAGCCTCTTCCACCCTATAAATCGCGATATTGACAAACATGAAAAGCAACCACGCATCAACGCAGTCGGTCAACAACTACTCAACCTATATCAAGCTGTCTCTTGTGGCTATCATCTGGGGCGGAACATTTGTTGCAGGTCGATACATTTCTGTCGAGACACCTCCCTTGCTATCAGCAAGCCTCAGATTCATTCTTGCGGGCATGACGTTAATTATCTTCCTCATTTTATCAGGAAAGATGTTCGTCAAGATTAGCCTATCTCAGTTATTGAAAATCATTGGACTTGGCCTCTGCGGAATATACACCTACAACCTGTTCTTCTTTTATGGTCTACATCATACAACCGCATCCAGAGCTTCACTTATCGTGGCGCTGAATCCAGCAGTAATGGCGATTTTTTCATATCTCTTTTATAAAGAAAGGCAATCACCATTGAAAATACTGGGAATTATTCTTTGTCTGCTTGGTGCAATGATCGTGATTTTCAGCAAAACACCACAACTGACGGTGGGAGCAGAGGGTAACTGGTTGGGTGATACGTTGATCTTTGGCTGTGTTTTAAGCTGGGTTGCTTATAGCGTCTTCTGCAAGAATATTGTGAACCAAATCGGCCCGCTACATACCGTTACATACTCCATCCTGGCAGGCGCTATCATGCTGACAGCAACGGCCATTTTCACAGGGCAAATGAGTTTATCTGCAATACATACATTACCTATAACTGATCTCTACAGCTTACTTTATCTCGGTGCAGTAGGCTCAGCGGTAGCCTACATCTGGTATTACGACGGAATCCAAAGAATTGGTTCCACTCGCTCTGGCGTATTTATTGCGCTTAACCCTTTGACTGCGGTATTGCTCGGCGCAGTACTATTAGATGAGAGATTAACATTCCCAATGTTCATCGGCGGTGCTCTCGTCATCGGAGGCATCCTGATTTGCAATAGGAGATCAATCGGTAAAAAACTTATTCCACCGGAACCTAAATCTGGGATCAACCATAAAGCAAAGAATTACAGGAGATAAGCCAGAAATTTCCCCCTATCGACGCTTTGGTACAAACAAAAGCGTCGATCTTACTGAGACCTGATGGCAAACCTGATTTTTGAACTTAAAAACCATGAATGTAAGAAATTTCAATGGATATTTGCATATCAAAAATGGGAGCGGAGAAATGCAACTCACAAACCATCTCTAACAAGCAAAAAAATAATAATTTTTCCTACATTACCTCATGCCAATAGACTTGCTTGTTCTACTTTTACAAAATCGGCATTTGCTTAATTTGCTCAGTCATTTTACAATCAATTTATTGACTTTTTATAGTCTATATTTAGTCTTTTTTGATGTGAGGGATTCTATGCGTTATTCAGAACAAATTAAGCCTATCAGCTACCTTAAAGCCAATGCAGCTACGGTGATGACGACACTCTCTGAGTCCCGCTCACCGATGATTATTACACAAAATGGCGAAGCAAAAGCGGTGATCCAGGATATTGCTTCTTATGAACAGATTCAGGAAACTATGGCGTTGTTAAAGATTTTGGCTTTAGGACAACAGCAGGTTAAAGCGGGAGAAATCACTCCGGTAAAGGATGTGGTTCAACGTTTAAAGAATAAAAGAAAGTTTTCCTAATGCCATATCAGGTGGTACTGACTAAAGATGCCGAGGCGGATTTAGAGGATATCTACGATTACATTGTCGAAAATGACAGTTCAGGGAAAGCCGATTATGTATTGGATCAGTTGCTGAAAACAGCAAACAACTTGGCTAACTTTCCTGAAAAAGGCAATTATCCCAAGGAGTTGCAGGAGCTAGGGATCCGCGATTTTCGCCAAACATTTTTTAAATCTTATCGGGTCATTTATCAGCTCATTGGTCAACAGGTGGTGATTTTTGTAATTGCCGATGGTCGGAGGGATATGCAAACCCTGCTTATGCGCCGGTTGCTGAGTGGTTAGATTTTCCCTGTATGTATTACGTTATCAAACAATGGATATGAAACTCACAAGTTAAATACAAAAAATTTACCAATAACCCAGACGATGTTTACAACATCATGCAACATGTTTATCACGTGAAAATAAGACTGGCAAAGGAGAAGGATATTTAGGTTATCGACATGATAAAGGAAGACTTGGAGCGGGAAACGAGACTCGAACTCGCGACCCCGACCTTGGCAAGGTCGTGCTCTACCAACTGAGCTATTCCCGCATTACTGACTGGTGATCACCTGAAATAATATACTAATCCCAGGAAATCAATTGCGAATCTAAACTTGGAGCGGGAAACGAGACTCGAACTCGCGACCCCAACCTTGGCAAGGTTGTGCTCTACCAACTGAGCTATTCCCGCGTCATTGATTGGCTAACGATAGCCAGAAATAACATACTGATTCTAAACCAAAATTTGGAGCGGGAAACGAGACTCGAACTCGCGACCCCGACCTTGGCAAGGTCGTGCTCTACCAACTGAGCTATTCCCGCATATCTTTTAGTACGCTATCTATACCTTATGAAATTCTTCATCGGTATGGGGAGCGCATTATACGAAAAATCATTGCGCCCGCAAGCCCTTCAACGCAAAAAAACAAACTTTTCGGCAAAATGACGATTTAAACATCAACATAGATTAATTAATCGTCATACTGAGCTTGCGTTATCAAGCCAGTTAAAACTTTCTGGCTTACAGTTGAATAAAATGTTCCCGATAATAGGCTAATTCAGCAACTGATTCACGGATATCATCCAGCGCCTGATGAGTATTCTGTTTCTTAAGCCCAGCAAGGATTTCCGGCTTCCAGCGACGAGCTAATTCTTTAAGTGTACTGACATCCAGATAGCGGTAATGAAAGTAAGCTTCCAATTCTGGCATATAGCGGAACAAGAAACGCCGATCCTGACTCACACTGTTACCACAAATGGGAGAAGCACCTGCCGGAACCCATTTTTCCAAAAATTCAATCGTCGCCTTCTCTGCCTCACGATCATCAATTTTACTGGCTTTAACACGTTCAACCAACCCACTGCCCGTATGGGTGCGCACATTCCATTCATCCATCAGAGCAAGTTGTTCATCAGACTGATGAACCGCAATGACCGGCCCTTCAGCCAAGATATTCAAATTTGCATCGGTGACAATTGTCGCAATTTCAATAATGCGATCCCGCTCTGGATCTAAACCCGTCATTTCTAAATCTATCCAGATAAGATTGTGCTCACTTTTTGACATGTTATATCCTAGATTGGAGAGAGAGTTATTATTAATGGTGTATCATAGCGCTTTTAAGCAATAACAGCGATAAATGTGGAACAAGTGAGGTTCGGTGGCTAAGCATAAACTATCCAAAGGCCAGCAACGGCGGGTACAGGAAAATCATCAGCGCAGGCTGAAAAAACAGGACAATAAACCTGAAATGGATGATAGTCAGTTAGGTGAACCTCAGGAAGGGCTAGTTATCAGCCGTTTCGGCCAACATGCTGATGTCGAGGCAGAAGACGGTTCTATACAACGTTGTAATATTCGCAGAACTATCCGTTCATTGGTAACGGGTGATCGGGTGGTATGGCGTCCTTCGCTGCAAACCCAAGTAGATGTTAAAGTGAATGGTATTGTTGAAGCCGTTCACGAACGGACTTCCGTACTTACGCGGCCTGACTATTATGATGGTATTAAACCTATCGCCGCCAATATTGATCAAATAGTGATTGTGTCAGCCATTCTTCCTGAACTGTCACTCAATATTATCGATCGCTACCTTGTTGCCTGTGAAACATTGGGCATTGAACCGTTGATTGTATTGAATAAAATTGATCTTTTGGACGAAGAAAGCCGTGCATGGGTCAGCGAAATCATGTCCACATACCACAACATTGGTTACAGAGTATTGAAACTATCAAGCCATACTGGCGAAGGTATGGAAGAATTAACGAAGATGCTCGCAGGTCGAATCACTATTTTTGCCGGTCAATCTGGTGTGGGTAAATCAAGTTTACTCAATACACTCTTGCCGGAAAGTGAAGCAGAAATCTTGGTCAATCAGGTTTCAGATGTTTCCGGTTTAGGTCAACACACCACAACGGCATCCCGTCTTTATCATTTTCCTCATGGCGGTGATGTCATTGATTCTCCTGGTGTTCGAGAGTTTGGCCTGTGGCATTTAACACCGGAGCAGATAACTCAGGGTTTTATTGAGTTCCGTGATTATCTGGGCAGTTGTAAATTCCGTGATTGTAAACATCGGGACGATCCAGCATGTGCGTTACGCAAGGCAGTGGAAGACAATGAAATAACTCAAGAACGTTTTGAGAATTATCACCGTATTCTCGATAGCATGGATCAAATTAAGCCACGCAAGACTTTTACAGATAACGATAGCTAACTGACATCAAATGAAAGGACGGGTACAATAACCCCCTTTTATCTAATTTTGCCAATAGAATCCAAGAGGTTGACGTGCTGGATAACATTAAAATCAGGTTGCACTATTTACTGCCTAAACAGGGAATAACTCATCTAGCAGGTTGGTTTGCCAACAAAAAAGCTGGCTGGTTAACTCAACTGGCAATCAAGGCGTTTGCCCGTGTTTATAAAGTGGATATGAATGAAGCGAAAGCGCCTGAGTTTTCAGCATACACCACATTCAATGAGTTTTTTATCCGCCCATTAAAAGATGATATTCGCCCAGTTGTCAGCAATGAACACCAATTAGCGCTACCTGCTGATGGTACTATCAGTCAGTTAGGCAATATCCGAACATACCAGCTCCTTCAAGCCAAAGGACATCACTACACACTTGAAGCTCTACTCGCCGGCAATCACCAATTGGCAGAGATATTCCGTGATGGGCAGTTTGTAACGACTTACTTATCACCTAAAGATTATCACCGTGTACATATGCCTTGCGATGGATTACTGAAAGAGATGATCTATGTCCCAGGAGATTTATTCTCTGTCAATCCATTGACTGCTGCCAACGTGCCAAATCTGTTCGCTCGTAATGAAAGAGTCATCTGTCTGTTTGAGACTCAATTTGGGCCCATGATACAGATTCTAGTTGGTGCAACTATCGTCGGCAGTATTGAAATGACTTGGTGTGGTACGGTTACACCACCACGGGAAGGTATTATCAAACGCTGGACTTACCCCGAAGCTGGTGCAACTGACGCAATTTCTTTAAAGAAAGGTGAAGAAATGGGGCGTTTCAAATTGGGTTCTACCGTCATTAACCTGTTTGCACAAAATCAGATACAGTTAGCCGGGCATTTAAGCAGTGGCTCAACAACCCGCATGGGTGAACTGTTAGCCCAAGCTATCATGCCTGACGAACCTACTGACAACATAAGCTAATCCCTTGCCAAGGAGAGCCCTTTATCGTGCGCCTGATTATCAGCTTACTGCTTAGCCTGATCATTATTAATCCGGTTCTTGCTGCGATTCCACTTGATGAGAACCAGCTCAAACAAGAACTGAAACAAATCGAATCCAGCAAAAACCCGCAGGATGCAGAAGTTACTCAGGCGTTGCAAGGCGCTCTCAATTGGATTGCCGATACTAAATCAGCTAACGACAGAACACAAAAGTATCAGACCGCCATTGATGATTTTCCTAAAATAACGAAAGAACTTCGTCAAAAATTACTTACTGAAAGTGATACTCCCCGCCCAATTCCTGCTAACCAACCCATAGCAAGCATTGAGCAACAGATCATTCAGGTCAGCAGTCGGTTACTAGAACAAGGGGGGCAATTACAGCAAGAACAGGACAAAGGACGGGAAATCAGTGACTCTCTAATACTATTACCGCAACAACAATCAGAAGCACGAAGCTTGCTAACTGAAGCATCTTCTCGCCTACAATCATTAGGAACACCCTCCACCCCATTAGGAGAGGCTCAATTTGCCTTAGCTCAAGCCGAAGTCAATGCCCACAAAGCGACAGTCAATGAACTCGAAATAGCTCAACTTTCTGCAAATAATCGACAGGAAATTTCCCGTATGCGGGTTGAACTGTTCAAAAAGCGATATCATCGACTTGATCTTGAACTGCAACAACTCCGTAGCCAACTTAATGCACAACGCCAGCAAAAAGCAGAATTAGCCCTAGAACATACCGAGATGCTGGCGGAACAAAGTGATCAGCTACCAAAATTTCTGCTTGATGAATTACAACTGAACCGGAATTTATCTCAGGAATTAAATCAACAAGCACAACGAATGAATGTCATCGGCTCAAAGCAACGCCAAGCCGCCAGTGATATTATTCAGGTCCGGCAAGCATTGAATACTATTCGTGAACAGGCACAATGGCTCGGTGGCTCTACAACACTCGGAGAAGCGCTCCAAACTCAGCTTGCCCGTTTGCCTGACATGTCTAAACCACAGCAACTTGATCGGAATATTGTCAAATTCAGGGTCGATAGGCTGAAATACGAAGACATGCTGGAGCAGCTACAAAAAGACACAAAACCCGTACAGAAAAGCAACGTTGCGTTAACTGCTGAACAAGAGAGGATTTATGATTCTCTTACCCGCACCCGCAAAGAATTACTTAATTCATTATTATCTGGTTACGACAGTGAAATCCTTGAATTGACCAAACTGAAAGTCGCTACCAGTCAGCTAAATGATGCGCTAACCGAAGTTAAAGAGGCCACACACCGTTATCTATTCTGGGTCGCGGATGTTAACCCCATTTCGCTCAATTACCCAATCAGTGTTGTGCAGGATCTGACCCGTCTATTATCGCTGGATACCTTCTCTCAGTTAAGCGGCGCTCTAATAGTCATGCTGACCACTCAGGATACGCTGCTGTATCTGCTTGGCACCCTCTTCCTGGTTATATTCAGCGTCGGTTCTCTCCGCCATTATCATGCATTCCTTGAACGCGCGAGTAACCGTATCGGCAAAGTCACCTATGATCACTTCTCCCTCACTTTACGTACCGTATTCTGGTCGGTTGTGGTCGCGTTACCTTTGCCCATGCTCTGGTCCGCCATTGGCTATGGCCTGCAAAGCGCTTGGCAGTATCCTATGGCGACAGCTATTGGTTATGGTGTCAGTGCTACGACGCCCGTATTATGGATCTTCATACTAAGTGCCACTTTCGCCCATCCCAATGGGTTATTCATTGCCCATTTTCGTTGGCCGGAAGAACGTGTTAAACGGGCCTTACGATTCTACCAACTATCTATCTTTGCCATTGTACCGTTGGTCATGGCATTGATAACGTTTGAACATTACAGTGATCGAGAATTTTCTTCCACACTCGGTAGGCTCTGCTTCCTCGTCCTATGCGTCTCCTTAAGCCTGATCACTAACAGCTTGAAACGGGCAAAAGTCCCGCTCTATCTGGATAAAAATGGCTACGGCGAAAATGTTATCAATATTGCTCTCTGGTGGATTTTACTCTCTGCGCCGATAGTCGCAGCACTAGCTTCCATACTCGGGTATTTCAGCACATCACAAGCATTGCTAGGGCGTTTAGAAACTTCCGTTGCTATCTGGTTCTTCCTACTGGTTATTTACCATATTATCCGTCGTTGGATGCTGATTCAGCGACGCCGGATCGCCTTTGACCGGGCAAAACAGCGACGGGCAGAAATTCTGGCCCAACGCGCCAAAGGAGAAGACGACTCAACAGGTTCAAGCAGTATCGAAGGCGCCATTGAAGTTGAGGAACCCATTATTGATCTGGATGCAATCAGCGCTCAGTCACTGGGATTAATCCGTTCAATTCTGACTCTGCTTGCCTTGGTTTCACTCATTTGGCTCTGGTCTGAACTGCATTCCGCTTTCTCATTTCTAGAAAATATCCGACTGTGGGATGTCACCACCACCATAAACAATGTAGAAACTGTTCAACCCATCACCGTAGGTTCTGTCTTGATTGCTATCTTGGTGATTATTATCACCACTCAACTGGTGCGTAACCTGCCCGCGCTGCTTGAGTTGGCCTTACTACAGCATTTGGAACTCACGCCAGGTACCGGCTTCGCCATCACCACACTCACCAAATACACCATTACTTTGATTGGGGGTTTAGTGGGTTTCTCCCTGATTGGTATTGAATGGTCAAAATTGCAATGGCTTGTCGCGGCGTTAGGGGTTGGATTAGGTTTTGGCTTACAGGAAATCTTCGCCAACATCGTTTCCGGCCTGATGATATTGTTTGAAAAACCCATTCGTATCGGAGATACCGTGACTATCCGCAACCTGACCGGGAGCATCACCAAGATCAATACACGCGCGACAACCCTGTCAGACTGGGACAGAAAAGAGATCATTGTTCCTAACAAAGCCTTTATTACCGAGCAGTTTATTAACTGGTCATTATCTGACACCATCACTCGTGTTGTACTGACAATCCCTGCGCCGGCAGAAGCTAGCTGTGAAGAGGTCACCCAAATCCTGTTAACTGCGGCTAAACGCTGCACGCTTATCCTTGATAACCCGGCACCTGAAGCCTATCTGGTTGATCTTCAACATGGTATTCAGATATTTGAATTACGTATTTATGCCGCTGAAATGGGGCACCGCATGCCGGTTCGTCACGAAGTCCATCAGCTTATTTTGCAAGGATTCCGCGAACACGGCATTACTCTGCCATTCCCGCCATTTCAAGCGAGTATTGATGTGATTGGTCGGGATATTCGCAGTGCGACAACAACTAGATCAGGCCGTAATCCACCACGTCAACCGGGTAGTTTGTAAAAAGATAATGAAGCACTGAACATCCGTACTTGAATCAACTCACCCTATTTCAGGCAGAATATGGCCTTTTACCGCCATTCTATGCTTGAAATAGGCTTTGCGAAGCAATTAATGTCGCGCCACAAGAGGTTTTCATTCCCTCCAGTGCGTACATTTGCCCATGAGAGCTGACTATTTTAGGCGTCCCTTCCACAATGGTTTGATTGCCACCACATTTTGGACAGGATACAGCATCCCCAACCCGAGCCGCTTTCTTCCCTAACACATCAACGCCTTCATCACCTGCTAACACCTTGCCACCATGCGAAGTCGAATCACCGACCAAAATAATAGAACGTGACATCTTTCCCTCCATTAACTTAATGATTAAATATTAATTTCAGCTGCTAACCTCTGGCTATCATGGCGCCACAACTTGATTAAAGAAAATTTATCTATACCCGTTATCTTTCAAGTTGCCTCTTTGTTGGCTGCACTCACTCACCCCGGTCACATAGTTATCTATGCTCCCGGGGATTCGCTCCCTTGCCGTCGCGATCCATCTTGAAATCCATTGGGTATAAATAAAACTCATTGAAATAAATTACATAATTATGTTAATCGAACACCTAAAAAATTTACATCATTAACTGTTTGAAACAAAAAATTGCACCTATTTAAATTATCAACCTTGATATCCATCAGCTCAAAATATAAATTTACATTAATATTTGATCGGAAAAAAGACAAAGGTAGATATGAAAAATTTTGAAGACTTCTATCGGGAAGCACTTTCACAAATAAAGCATGATCTGAGTAACGCAGCGCAAGAGCATCCACACCTTGCTCCATTTACCTCCGAATCTGGCGACCCGGATGTTCTCCGATTATTGGAAGGTTTTGCGCTTACAACTGCCGGTATTAAGCAGAAAATTGATGATGGTTTCCCGGAAATCATTAACCCTCTTCTACGAAAAGTATGGCCGATACCTTTACATCCGATCCCTTCAACCAGCATTGTCCAGCTAGATATTCAACCGGGCAGCATGACTGAAACCACAAGCATTGCCAAAGGCAGTGAAATTTCCGCCATACAGCAGAATCAATCCATTACATTCAGAACCACTCAAGATATCAATATTGAGCCCATCACTTTGGTCCATAAAACGCTGACACACAGCGGAGACAAGAGCCTGATATCACTGACCTTTCAATATCATGGGCAAACTACCCATTGGAAGACAGGGCAAGTCACGCTTTTTCTCGGAGAAGATCAAAAACTGGCGTCTTTACTGACCAAATACGTGGATCAATCGCTGAACAACACTTATCTGAAAACATCCCTAAAAGAGACGGAGATGTGGCTGGCTATTGAGATCACACCACGCCTGAAAGAAAATTTGGTCCTGCCGAGACCCCATGACTATTTCTGGCCGTTGCAGGTGTTATACGAATACCTCTATCTGCCACATGTTAATGACTTTATGTCATTTGATTTATCGGAAGAAATCGCTGAGCTCCCTTTGGGAGAAGATAAGCAATTTACCATTATTCTAGAATTTGACCGTAACATTCCCATCGAGGACATTACACCCGCATTTATTCCCCATTGCGTACCCGTTATTAACCTGGCTCCGGCAAGAACAAAACCGATAACATTTGAAAAGGGCAAATCGCGTTATGTATTAGCAGCGAATGAAATCTTTAGTATTGATAACATTAAACTCCAATCCGATCCTGATGGAACATCTGAAGGATCTGCTCACAGTGTTCCTCTTATCAATAGCGAGCAACTGGCCGCCTGCCATTTTGCCGAACCCGGTGACAACATATTACTTTTTAACCATATACGGGAAGAATCGCCATTTGGTGGCAATCAAATTAATCTCACGTTTTATGATCATCAGGCAAAACCCGTAACAGAACACCACTATCGCGAATTTTACTGCCAATATCACAGATATCATACGCAGGCACGGACATTGGGCATCGGACAAATCTGTATACCCAGCGAGCAGATACCCAGCCATATTCAGGCCAGGAATATCGTGGCGGCGTCAAAAGATCTTCCTGCCGTCATAAACAGTCATCAGCACTGGCCGATACTCTCTTTATTGTCGATTGGGCCATTTTTTCTCAGTCATATTGAATCAGTCAGATCTCTGGTCAAACAACTTGATACCTTCGCGCATCTGGACGCCCCGCGTAGCCGGCATATTCAGCGCATGGCCGATAGCCTCAGCGCTATCTACCTTGAGCCATACTACCATTTTGACAAAGGCATTCCTGTGAGAGGCCAAGCCATCACACTGCGCATGACACCAGAAAATTATGAACATGAAGGAGAAATGTATGCTTTTGCCAAAACACTACACACCGCTTTCTCCCTCTGTTTTGTTGAAACCAGCTTTCACAGATTAACCGTTATCAATAACGGCACCAATGAATGCTGGGAATTTTACAATATGCCTGGGCATCAGAAGATCATGTAATTGAAGGAAACATTATGAAAACCGGACTCCGCTTTTCCTGCACCATCGGCAATCTGCCGCCCATGACTTTTGCGGTAGTGAATTTTACATTAGATGAAGCGCTTTCAGCGTTATTTACCCTGTCTCTCACATTAGCGGCAAACCGTTCAAATATAGACACGGACACCCTCCTGCTCCAAACCGTGCGGTTCACCGTTACCCGTGACGATATTCTGCAACGTGAAGTGAAAGGATTGGTTGCAAGTGCGGTTGTTGGCGCCACAAACCGACATCAAACTCAGTATCACCTGACAGTCAGACCAGAAATGTGGCTGCTGACCCTCGATCAGGACAGCCGTATTTATCACCAGCTTAGTGTCCCCGATATTTTACAACGCATACTGAAACAGAAGAAACTCCGGGCCAATATGCATTTGAATAACCCACACTCAACGCGGGAATACGTCACCATGAAAAGGGAATCATCCTATGATTTCTTTACCCGCCTGGCGGCTGAGGAGGGGATTTTCTTCTGGTTCGCCGATGACGGGCTCTATCTCAGTGATAGCTACCTGAACATGAGAGCGCCGGATACGTTGATTTATAACCCGGACGTCACCAGCGCAGTAGAAGAAAATGTTATCTACAAATGGTCTCTTGGCTCCTACATGCGCCCGGAATCTACCGACCAAAAAGACAGAAATTATCACAACCCCAATTACGCTTTACAGCATAACGCCACGGATTTTGAAGCGGAGAACGGCACGCCATTTCATATTTTTGAAAGTTACGGCCGTTTTCAGAAAGACAAAGAGGGCATTCCGTTTACCCAGTACCGGCTGGAAGCTTTGCGTGCTGACAGCAAATCAGGGCAAGCGGACAGCAATTGTATTCGACTAATGCCCGGCAGAATTTTTACACTAACCAACCACCCGATTGACACCATGAATGATCGCTGGCAAGTCATCTCTTCCCAACACATGGGGCATGTCCCCGCCGTTTTAGGCGATAACGGAACCGGCACCACTCTGAATTCACACACCCAGTTCATTCCAGGCCGCAACGATTGGCGTCCCCCATACCGCTATAAACCATTGGCCGATGGCGATGAAATTGCAACCGTTGTCGGGCCAGGCACTGAAGAAATTTACGTCAACAAAGATGGCGCGGTTCGCGTTCACTTTCACTGGAACCGTTATGACGCGCCTGACGACCAGGCTTCTTGCTGGGTGCGGGTTGCACAAGGGTGGAATGGCAACGGATTTGGTTTTCTGGCAACACCGCGAGTCGGTCAGGAAGTGATTATCTCCTATCTCAACGGCGATATTGACCGGCCTATTATTACCGGATGTACTTACAATGGCCTTAACCGCCCACCGCTGAATCTACCTGCGGAAAAGACGCGCACCACGTTCAGAACCAAAACACATAAAGGTAATGGCTTTAACGAATTACGTTTTGAGGATGAAAACGGCAGTGAAGAAGTATTTATTCATGCTCAACGGGATATGAATACGCTGATTCTGAATGATGAAACCCACAATATTGGGCATAACCGGACACATCATATTAAACATGATGCCCATTTACGCATTGATAATGAGTACCGCGTACAGACGGGAAATGACATTTCCCTATCTACGGGGCAGAAACTCCATATCAAGGCAGATGACGCCCTGTTAACTCAAAGCGGCAATGAAATTCACCTAAGTTCCGGCGCTAAAGTCGTGATTGATGCCGGCAGTGAACTGACCCTACAGGCCGCCGGGTACTTCCTTAAAATCGATGCGGGCGGTATTACCAGCAGTGCGAGCATTAACTTCGGCAGTGGATCACCCGGCAGCGGCTCAGGCTGGGGTGGCAAGCTACCGGATAGGCTGGATAAACTGAAACAAACCAGTGTCGTGCAGGCAGAAAAAGCCCTGACGACACCATTGAAAGAAATCTGTCTGACCTGTCTGATGAAAGCAGAATTGAATGGTACGGCAATGGTTATCAGGGGGCAGTCATGACACCAGAATTACAGAAAAAATGGAGTGAATACAGAGAAACACATCCCGAAATGAAATGGTATGCCTTAGTCAGCGGCCTACAGTATGAACGTCATTTTGCTGAGGAGATTAAGTATATCGCCGGCATGAATAATCCCCTGTTCCGGCAATACCCGGATGCCAAAATTGCGTTCGCGGGACCGTGGTTGTTTGATATGGCTTATGCGAAATCATGGGAAGAAAAGTTATCTGCGCTGGAAAAGGCTGCACCTTCGGTATCCTGGCTACACACCACGCTGTCTTTAGACAAACTGACTCGTCACCTTGAAAACTACCTGAATGTTGAGCTGGAAACGGGGGAAACGGCATTACTGCGTTTTCACGATCCCCGCATTTTGCATCAAATTCGGGATATTTTCAGCCCAGAGCAATTGTCGGCATTCACTGACGGTATTCATGAGTGGGTGTATTCTTTTGATAATAATGATCATTTCGTAAAAGGGGCCTAACGATGATAAAACTCAGCAAGGAGCAGGTCGCTAAATTTATTGATGCGGAAGATGAGGCTTATGTGACCCAGATCCGACAACGTATTCTGGCTGAACACAGTGAATTAGTCGAAAATGAAAGCGAACACAGCCTACACGAACGATTAAAGAAAGCTTATCTGGATTTGGTTGAGGTGGGGTTCAAGGATGAAGCATTGATCCGCTCTTATTTATATTTCGTTGCGTTTAACCGTGATTTTCACGGCTCGCCAGCAATCCAGAATATGTTGAACGCCGGGGATAGCCCGGAACAACAATACCGTGATTATTTGCGGGTTATGGATAATTTATTAAAAAGGAGAAATTAATATGCCATTACCACTCCTTGCGCCAGCGGCTCCCGCTCTTTTAGCTGCTGCTGAATGGACACTGGCTGCTTGTGCAGCGGGATTAGCCGCCGTTGGTGTGATGGAAAGCACCAAAGATAAAGAAGGTGAGCAAGACAAGGCAAAAGCGGATACAAAAACAATTGCTTCGTCCCGTACCAAATGTGAGAAATGTCCGGCTATTGGGAAAGTAATGATGGTTTGGGAAAAAACCACATCGTATTCAGAAATAACAATTGCTTATCAAACGAAAATTGCCGGGACGATATACAACCCTGAATTAAACATAATTGAAACTTGGTTATGCATGGATACAAATTTTGATGGTTGGAAACCTGCACAATGCTTATTTCTTGAGGCTAAGGCTAAGTATGATCAGTTCTTTGAAAATGGTAAACCCAAACCTTGGTGGAAATCGTCAGACTACTCAATGCAAAAACAAGGAAAAAGACAACAATGGGTGTGTACTTCATTAAACAGTACACCAAATTCTCATTGGCATTTTATGCAACATATAAGCTACGCCTATTATTTAGAGAAATTATCTATTTATTCCAATATTAAAGTATTTCATACTCCTTGTTAACCGAATAATTTCTAATAGGAAAAATTAATGACTATTTTATCTTTAGACATAGAAATATATACAGATTGGAAAAAGCCATTAACGCCAGACATTGCAGTTAATGATACCTATAAAATCGTAAAACAATTGGAAGATATCTTCTTTGGATACACTAAAATATGGTACTTAGGAGGAAATAGCCGCGAAGAAGCATTAACTCGGGTAGCTTTTGATGAGAGAGGAATAACAGACGAATGTATAAGCGACTTTAAAGAAAATTATACGGAAGAAGATCCTAAGGTTATATCAGGCGTCTGGGATGGAGGCGAGGATGGGCAAGCATGTTCAGTTAGTTACTTTAATTATCATGTTGAAAGACAAGGCCAAACAAAAATAGAGATTAATATATCCATTAAAGAAAAAGAGTTTCACTTTATTAAGTTGATTGATTTTATCAAGTTTCTGGTTTATAGCCATAATTCACCTTATATTATGGTAGAAACTGATAATTATAGAATAAAAAGAAAACAGGTCTTCCCAGATCGTTTAAGTGCCGGCTGGATGCTCTATTTACCAATAGAAATAGATCTGACTTTAGTTCCAATGGCAGAAGAGATAACACCTGTTTCTGATAAAAATGACAAAAAAGGCTCATTGATTATCACTACAAAAGATATCTTTGATATTGAAAACAAGAAACATATCAATAAAGCCAATGATATTGAAATCTGCTTGCGGGATCTACAAATACTACCATTGATGACAGAGTTATAAATATGACAAACAAAGCCGTAATACGATTAAACGATCTAACCGATCATGGTGGTAAAGTCATTACCGCCATTGATAATTACATGTATCAAGGCGTGCCTGTTGCCGCTAAAGGTGATTTAGTCAACTGCCCTAAGTGCAAAGGGGTTTTCCCTATTGTAGAAGGTAGCAATGACTTAAAGCATCAGGGAAAACCTATTGCATTGGAAGGTATGCAAACAGCCTGTGGCGCAAAACTGATTGCCAGTCAGAAAGATTTTCTCGCTTAATGAGACGACAATCATTTTGGCCTATTTAAGGCAACACTGACGCGCTGCGCTTGTCTTCTCCGTTTTACCGGGCTAATACATTAATCCGGTAAAATAGAGAGCCGAGAAAAATACCGTGATTATTTGCGAGTCATGGATCATTTATTGAAAAGGAGAAATTAACATGCCATTACCACTTCTTGCGCCAGCGGCCCCCGCTCTTTTAGCTGCGGCTGCATGGACACTGGCTGCTTGTGCAACAGGATTAGCCGCCGTTGGTGTGATGGAAAGCACCAAAGATAAAGAAGGTGAACAAGACAAGGCAAAAGCGGATACACAAACAATTGCTTCGTCCCGTACCGAATGTAAGAAATGTCCGGCAATTGGCAACGTTGCGATGGTTTGGGAAAAGACCACATCGTATTCAGAAATAACCATTGCCTACCAAACAAAAATTGCCGGGACGATATACAACCCTGAATTAAACCTAATTGAAACCTGGTTATGCATGGATACAAATTTCGATGGTTGGAAACCTGCACAATGCTTATTTCTTGAGGCCAAAGCTAAATATGATCAGTTTTTTAAGAATGGTGAACCAGATTGGATTTTTGGTGAGTTTAGAAAAACACCTACCAGCAAAACAGGGGCAGAAAGTACAATTTGGCAAGCAGAAAGACAAAATAGGGTATGCATAGGATTGAATAATATTCCAAAGTCTCATTGGCATTTTTTGCAGCCTATATCTTATGAATATTTTTCTGAAATGTTTGTTCCTTTTACTAACATTAAAACATTTCATACGCCAATGAGTTGATCAAAAGCCTATAACTATTGCTGAAAATTTCAAACAGGATTAATGATTATGAGTTTAATACATCCAAGAATAAAATTGTTTCACGACCTTAATGAGCCAATAACACCTGAATTGGCGTTAAGGGATGCATATCAGATAATGCAGAAAATAAATAATATTAGTAGTAACCCAAGTTATTGGCATTTACCAGGATATAGTTTAGAGGAAATAGAGGAAAATAATGTATTTACTGATACTGGTTTTACTGAATATGCTATAAGCCAGCTTACAGAAAATTATGATAAAGATGCAAAATATCTTATAGCTACTTTATTTGATATCCCAGGTGATATTGAACTTAAAAATAGAATTTTTTATCAAAGCAGTGATGTAATTTACAATAATAGACTAGGGAAAACAAATATATCTATTGATCTTAACTTAGTGAAAGAAAAATTTAAGATTCAAACTATTATAGAGTTTGTTAAAGCTTTAGCATCTACTCGTAATTCTCCAATCGTTATGACTGAAACACGAGGATATAGATTGAAAAAAAAGCAAGTATTTCCAGACCGAATAAGTGCAGGTTGGATGCTCTATTTACCAATAGAAATAGATCCGACTTTAGTTCCAATGGCAGAAGAAATAATATCTATTTCTGATAAAAATAACAAAAAAGGCTCATTGATTATTACGACAAAAGATATTTTTGATATTGAAAATCAAGATCATATCAATAAAGCCAATGATATTGAAATATGTTTACGGGATTTACAAATACTACCATTGATGACAGAGTTATAAATATGACAAACAGAGCCGTAATCCGATTAAACGACCTAACCGATCATGGTGGTCAAGTCATTACCGCCATTGATAATTACGTGTATCAAGGCGTACCTGTTGCCGCTAAAGGTGATTTAGTAAACTGCCCTAAGTGCAAAGGGGTTTTCCCTATTGTGGAAGGTAGTAATGACTTAAAGCATCAGGGAAAACCTGTCGCATTAGAAGGTATGCATACAGCATGTGGTGCAAAACTGATTGCCAGCCAGAAAGATTTTCTCGCTTAATGAGACAACAATCACTTTGGCCTATTTAAGACAACACTGACGCGCTGCGCTTGTCTTCTCCATTGTACCGGGCTAATACATTAATCCGGTAAAATGGAGAGCCGAGAAAAATACCGTGATTATTTGCGAGTCATGGATCATTTATTGAAAAGGAGAAATGGACATGCCATTACTACTTCTTGCGCCAGCGGCTCCCGCTCTTTTAACGGCGGCTGAATGGACACTGGCTGCTTGTGCAACAGGATTAGCCGCCGTTGGTGTGATGGAAAGCACCAAAGATAAAGAAGGTGAACAAGACAAGGCAAAAGCGGATACACAAACAATTGCTTCGTCCCGCACCGAATGTGAGAAATGTCCGGCAATTGGCAACGTTACAATGGTTTGGGAAAAGACCACATCGTATTCAGAAATAACCATTGCCTACCAAACAAAAATTGCCGGGACGATATACAACCCTGAATTAAACCTAATTGAAACCTGGTTATGCATGGATACAAATTTCGATGGTTGGAAACCTGCACAATGCTTATTTCTTGAGGCCAAAGCTAAATATGATCAATTTTTCAAAGATGGAGAACCTAATGACTTTTATAAAAATATAAAGTTAAAGGGAAAAATGTCTGGATATGACAGTATGATTAATCAGGCTAGGAGGCAGAACTTAGTGTGCGAGACATTAGATAATATTCCAAAATCCCATTGGCACTTTCTAGAACCAATATCTTATGAATACTTTCTTACGGCATTTTCTATGTTTCCTAACATTACGGTATTTAACACTAAACTTTAATCATTCTCACAAAAGGAGAATTAAAAATGTCAATGATCTTTTCAAGAATAAAATTATTCCATGACTTAAATGAGGCTTTAACTCCTGAAAATGCATT
>NZ_CAWNWY010000008.1:140996-147929 GCF_963878365.1 Photorhabdus sp. HUG-39
CGTAATTCTCCAATCGTTATGACTGAAACACGAGGATATAGATTGAAAAAAAAGCAAGTATTTCCAGACCGAATAAGTGCAGGTTGGATGCTCTATTTACCAATAGAAATAGATCCGACTTTAGTTCCAATGGCAGAAGAAATAATATCTATTTCTGATAAAAATAACAAAAAAGGCTCATTGATTATTACGACAAAAGATATTTTTGATATTGAAAATCAAGATCATATCAATAAAGCCAATGATATTGAAATATGTTTACGGGATTTACAAATACTACCATTGATGACAGAGTTATAAATATGACAAACAGAGCCGTAATCCGATTAAACGACCTAACCGATCATGGTGGTCAAGTCATTACCGCCATTGATAATTACGTGTATCAAGGCGTACCTGTTGCCGCTAAAGGTGATTTAGTAAACTGCCCTAAGTGCAAAGGGGTTTTCCCTATTGTGGAAGGTAGTAATGACTTAAAGCATCAGGGAAAACCTGTCGCATTAGAAGGTATGCATACAGCATGTGGTGCAAAACTGATTGCCAGCCAGAAAGATTTTCTCGCTTAATGAGACAACAATCACTTTGGCCTATTTAAGACAACACTGACGCGCTGCGCTTGTCTTCTCCATTGTACCGGGCTAATACATTAATCCGGTAAAATGGAGAGCCGAGAAAAATACCGTGATTATTTGCGAGTCATGGATCATTTATTGAAAAGGAGAAATGGACATGCCATTACTACTTCTTGCGCCAGCGGCTCCCGCTCTTTTAACGGCGGCTGAATGGACACTGGCTGCTTGTGCAACAGGATTAGCCGCCGTTGGTGTGATGGAAAGCACCAAAGATAAAGAAGGTGAACAAGACAAGGCAAAAGCGGATACACAAACAATTGCTTCGTCCCGCACCGAATGTGAGAAATGTCCGGCAATTGGCAACGTTACAATGGTTTGGGAAAAGACCACATCGTATTCAGAAATAACCATTGCCTACCAAACAAAAATTGCCGGGACGATATACAACCCTGAATTAAACCTAATTGAAACCTGGTTATGCATGGATACAAATTTCGATGGTTGGAAACCTGCACAATGCTTATTTCTTGAGGCCAAAGCTAAATATGATCAGTTTTTTAAGAATGGTGAACCAGATTGGATTTTTGGTGAGTTTAGAAAAACACCTACCAGCAAAACAGGGGCAGAAAGTACAATTTGGCAAGCAGAAAGACAAAATAGGGTATGCATAGGATTGAATAATATTCCAAAGTCTCATTGGCATTTTTTGCAGCCTATATCTTATGAATATTTTTCTGAAATGTTTGTTCCTTTTACTAACATTAAAACATTTCATACGCCAATGAGTTGATCAAAAGCCTATAANCGTATTCAGAAATAACCATTGCCTACCAAACAAAAATTGCCGGGACGATATACAACCCTGAATTAAACCTAATTGAAACCTGGTTATGCATGGATACAAATTTCGATGGTTGGAAACCTGCACAATGCTTATTTCTTGAGGCCAAAGCTAAATATGATCAATTTTTCAAAGATGGAGAACCTAATGACTTTTATAAAAATATAAAGTTAAAGGGAAAAATGTCTGGATATGACAGTATGATTAATCAGGCTAGGAGGCAGAACTTAGTGTGCGAGACATTAGATAATATTCCAAAATCCCATTGGCACTTTCTAGAACCAATATCTTATGAATACTTTCTTACGGCATTTTCTATGTTTCCTAACATTACGGTATTTAACACTAAACTTTAATCATTCTCACAAAAGGAGAATTAAAAATGTCAATGATCTTTTCAAGAATAAAATTATTCCATGACTTAAATGAGGCTTTAACTCCTGAAAATGCATTACTTGATTTATATCAAATTACATGCAAGATAAATAAGTTAACAACTAGAAAAAGTGGTTGGTATTTACCTGGTTATACTCAAGAAGAGAGATTAAAAAATAATGCATTTGATGAAAATGGACCTACTAAATATGCTATAGAAGATTTTAAAGAAACTTATGATGAAAACTCTGGATTTATTGTGAAATCATTATCTGATGGAGTAGATGAGAACAACAACAGTATTCTATATATGGGTGAAGATAAAATCCATGTTAATCCTGTTAGATTAGGTAAAACTAATATATCTATAAGCATCAATTTAGATAAAGATAAATTTAATTTTCAAGATATTATTGAGCTTTTAAAAAATTCAATATCGATTCGAAACTCTCCATTTATGTTAGTAGATACAAGAGGTTACTCGTTAAAACAAAAACAAGTTTTTCCAGATAGGGTTTACGCCGGTTGGATGCTCTACTTACCAATTGAAATAGATCCGACTTTAGTTCCAATGGCGGAAGAAATAATATCTATTTCTGATAAAAATAACAAAAAAGGCTCATTGATTATTACGACAAAAGATATTTTTGATATTGAAAATCAAGAACATATCAATAAAGCCAATGATATTGAAATCTGCTTGCGGGATCTACAAATATTACCTCTGATAACAGAGATATAAATATAACAAGCAAAGCAGCTATCCGATTAAAACGACCTCATACACTGAACCTTAAGCATTAAGCCTCTCGACAATACCCTCCAACGTATTGTCTTTATTGGATTTTCTTTGAGGCAACTTCAACGCGTTTTTGGAGAGATATTTCAGGGCCCAATCCAGATGGTGTTCTATTTCCGACCCGGCATGATGAATAATCGCGCCCAATATCGGCAACAACCAGACATCAACATTTTTGGCTGCCTTGAGAAAGGAGACTGAAGGCAAAAACCGTCTCGCCAGACTGCGCCGGACTATCAACGCCAGCAGACTTGCCCAGATGAGTCCTTCCGCTATCGCTTTCTGACCGGTCGCAAAGCCTGTCCGGTTGGTGTGGGATTTTAATTCCTTGAACAGCAGTTTGACCTGCCAGCGACAGCGATAGAGCGCCATGATGTCATCTGCGGTAAAGTCGGATGGCGGCAGGTTGGTGAGCCCAAAACAGAAGCGCTTTTCCTGCGCGAACCAACGCCGGATGATCCGAAATTCGAATCGGCCACGCCGACAGGTGAAATCCAGTACCTCATCGCGGTTATTTTTGCGGCTGATGTCCCTGAGTTTTTTGCCCGCCAGTGTCGGTAATTGTCGCCCCTGTCCATTGCGGGCACTGACAATCAGGGGATTAAGCGATTGGCTTCCCCGCACGATAAATGAATCACTGGACAAGGAAAGTTGTTCAAAGTACCCGAAATCCACATAACCGGCATCCGCCAGCAGCAATTTATTGCGTAAGGTATGGGGAGCTGGTAGATAAGCCCGCTCAGATGCCGTGTCTGCGGTCACCGTCATGGCGATGGGTGATTGGCTGAACAAAGACAGGGTCATATGGCACTCAACCGCTGCCTTCAATGGGCTGAAGCGGCAGGGGAAAACCCCCGCTAAATCGGGATGAACGTTGAATGAGCCGCCATCCTGCAAGAGGATATCGTCAAACTGCTCAAATTTTTTGGGTAAGGGCGGCAGAACGTTTTCAATCAATTGAACCATGGCGAATGTCACCAGTGTCTTCATAAAATCGGCGAAGGTGCTTTTACGCAACTGATTATGGAAGGGTTTATAGGCGACAGTGTGTTTTTCACTCAGGCACATGCCGTTAAACTGCCGGTGCAAGTCAGCGATGGAAGTGCAGTTTCCTTTGCTCAACGCGGCTATCAAACTGAGAACCAGAGACTGTGGCCCAATATTTCTGAACCGCTCCATAAAGCCACATCTGCGGGCCGTTTTTTCAAGAAAAGTGTCACTGAAGAATTGCATTAACTGAGGTTTTGTGGAGATAATTGTCATCGGCTTTATTCTCTGATCTCGGTATTTTGTTTGGCGACAATTATCAGATCATAAATAAAGCCTTTTTTCTATCTAAAATAACAGGTTGCCGCTAAAGATCCTGTTTATGAAGATGGCTTATTAAAGCCGAGTGGTTTTTTAGGAACATCAGGCGCGGAACTCATCGAGGCGCAGGCATCCTTGCCTATAGTGACGCCGGATAGATTTAAGCAAGCTCAAAATTCATCAAAATTAGTGTTGCAAAAACGAGGGTGACCATAGATTTAACCTTTCATATGGAAGAATAAAAAAATCCGCCTGTACTTAATATCATACAATTCCCTCGTCTTTATAATCCTTCTTACTAAGAAGAATAACCATCAAAAAATAATATATAGAAGGAACACAATGGATATCTATCAGGAAAGTATCAGATTTTTAGGTAACGGTGCCGATTTCGATGAAAATGGATTATTTCAATGTGAGTTATCATTCGATACTAATGACCATGGTGAGGCACTTTTCTTAACCATATTTAAGAATGAAACAACCATTAATTTACACATATCTCTGACCAGTCCAGTTGAATTACCAACGCCTCTTCCAGAAGCGATTGCAGTCGCGATCGGTGAACACGCGCTAGAACCTTTTAGAGGTGGCTTTGGTATTGGCTTAATGCCTGATAGCCGTAGATTAACGATTTATAAGATTATTTCTCTATCAAATAAGCCTCAAAATTATGTGCAAAACATCTTTCAGCAACTGTTAGAAAAAATGGAGCAATGGCACCATTTTATTGAACAAACGAATAACGCAGAAACGATCCCAGAAAAACTACCTGTCGGGATTTTTATTTAATCCCTGCAACGAACACCCCTATTTATAATATGAGGTTAATTTATGTCAACAATTCAAATTAATAGTCAGCACAGAGGTAGTTTAGACTTCGTGGATATTCAAAATATCAAAACCAATGCGAAAGAAGGTGATACGGTTAAGTTTGGCTCTGTATTTGGTAAAGAATACCGCGTTACTAAAAACAGTGATGGTGAAGTTAGCCTAAAACAAAAAGAGAATCGCAGCTTTTTTAACCGCTTCTTTAGCAATACAGATTCATCGAAAAACAGTGATTTAAAACTGAATCTGATGAACCAACAGCTGCACAAAAAAGAGAACAGCGGCAACGTTAAGGTCTTAACATTAACCTACAACCAGGCTAACCAAAAGATGCCGGAAGAGACTAAGAACTACTTCCAGAATCTGATCCAAAAAGGTGATTATGATGTGGTCTTGTTTGCTGAACAAGAGTCTAAATTGCTTGCTAACGACCTAGAACTCGATGGCATGAACCTCCTTAGCCAAAACAAAATGAAAGTAATGACCAAAGGTCTTGGTGAAGGTGTTAGTTATACTTCTATGTCTGTTTTTGCTAAAGATGGCGTCGATATTAACGTGAAAAAAGAGTCTGAGTATCGTCACGGTATCGGTGGACGATCCATGGCATTCTTCATGGGTATCACTGGTAACAAAGGGGGGGTGAAAACCGCTTTAGAGATCAATGGCCAAGCTTTAAACGTGATTTCCGCGCACTTGGATTCTAACAAAGAAGTAAAGCGTGAATTCGAAGGAAACAAGTTGATGGAGGGGATCAAACCGAATGAAGAGGTTCTGATCACCGGCGATCTCAATGAACGTGAGAAGCGTGTTGCTGAAGGCTCTGATGTGCTGTACGACCCAATTGCACACGATGATACGCATTTAGCAAAACATGGCTTTAAGTTCAAACCACTCGATAGCCATACTTACATGCAGCTTGATAAGCACACTGGCAATATTAAACAGAAAGAAGGTCGAGATCGCCCTGATTTCGGTGAGCTCGATAATACTGGTTTAACCAACAAAACGGGTAACTTACAGAACCATGAAACCAGTGTGATCACTGATGGATTTGTGAATGTCAGTGACCACAAACCAGTGCAGTCTACGTTTGAGGTAAGAAGTTTCTCTCAAAAACTCATAGAAAACGCGATGACTCAAAATGCTGGTGACTTCAAAAATGACGCGGCGTACCTAAAGCCTGGTACTGATCCAGCTAACGCGACGTTTGACGATGTCACTTCCGCTAACCAGGCACGTCTGGGTTTAGAAAGCTTAAGTCCCAATGAACAAGAGTTCGTAAAAGAGAACTTTTCGAGTTTTATTATCGGTAAAGATGCACTCTTCAGTCAGTTAACTAGCGGCTTTATGGAAGAGATGGGTCAACTTCACGCATCTGATCTTGTTAAAAACCCAGCTCAACTACAAACGCAGCAAATTGCATTGAGTGAAAAGTACGAACTTCTCAGTGATAAAGTGAATGCTGAATTTAATAAACAATTCGTTGCCAACCTCTAATAGCAATCTAACAATTGCTCTCTGTTAGATATTAAAAGCAAAGAGTGGTCAGTTTTTGAAAGGGCGTTTATCCCGAAAAAAGTATGCTAAATTGAAAAATTGGCATACTAATCAGCTCGAACATAACGAAGGCGATTCTACCTTAATCGGGTGATGCCTCCGATCGGTTGAAGCGGTATGATGGGTGCTTTTGAGACTCAGCACTTCATAGCATCCATCACCGTTCACTGTCCTCGTTGCCACTCCGACCGCGCATATCGCCACGGTAAGACCCCTGCCGGTCACGTTCGCTATCGTTGCCCAGCCTGTCCCCATGTTTTTCAGCTCACCTACACCTATGAAGCTCGCAAACCTGGCGTCAAAGAGAAGATTGTCGATATAGCGTTCAACGGCTCGGGTGTCCGTGACACCGCTCGTGTCCTCAAGATTGGCATTAACACCGTCCTGCACGCCTTAAAAAAATCGCACCAAGGCAAGTAACTACCGATTGGAATGAAGATTTTACGAGCAGCTTTGAGCGATAAAATTTCTATGAATAACATACATCAAACAGCAAATCATAACCACCCGCATAGCGGGTGGTTCAGACCGCTGACAAACCCCATTGAAAATAATGGGGTTTGTTCCTTTCATTACGAATCATAATACAACTCATTTTCCTCATTGACCCGATTCAATCGCCCGTCAGGGCGTTATTTTCGCTTCGCGGG
>NZ_CAWNWY010000009.1:0-146112 GCF_963878365.1 Photorhabdus sp. HUG-39
GATGATTTAGGGGAAGAATCCGTTGATACCAGTGCGGTTCAAGTTAAGGCTCAGTCTAAGACGGAAGAGTGTGAAAAAACGGAAACTAAAAAAGAGTGTCAGGCTTGTCTTGCTATTCCGGTGACGAGTGAAAAATATCGCAAGGTGAGTCGCTGGAGCGCCATCACGATTAACTATCAGCGATTTATTGCGAAAACTAAATATGACCCGACCAGACAAATGATTCAGGAATTTCAGTGCCTGAAAGTGGCCTTTGATGGCTGGCGGCCAGCGTATTGTTTATTTCTAGAGGCCAAAGCGCGGTATGACCAGTTTTTTAAGGATAATAAACCTAAAAGATGGTGGAGAGGACGTTATTCAGCTAGAAATCAAGCAGAAAGGCATCAAACGGTTTGTGATGTACTAGAGGGGACACCTCACGTGGAATGGCACTTTTTGCAACCAATCAGTTATGGATATTTTAAGGTACTGTTTAGTAAACATAAAAATATTAATGTCCACTATACCCCCTGCGACAGTTTAGTTTAATCCGAGGTCAACATGGCGATAATCCGTTTAGAAATCAATGTGTATTACCAACAGCAGGAAACCATTACCGCGAATACGGTATTAATGGACTTATTTAATATCACACGGCAAATTGATATCTTTTTTGGGCAGAAGAAGACTTGGTATTTAACAGGTTACTCTAGAAAACTAGCTCTGCAACATGTCGTGTTTGATGAGCAGGGGCCAACTGAAGCTGCTATAAAAAGTTTCGAAAAAGATTACAAGAAAAACTTTCCGGCGCTTATTACTGGCATATGGGATGGTGAAAAGGATGAATTATCTAGCGGCATAGATTATAGCAAAATGCCAAGTGTTCGTCCTAACTGGGTTTGGCTGCAATTGAGTCTAAATATTGACAGTCATCAACTTGATGTATTGCGGTTAATTAATTTGGTTAGCTATTTGGCCTTAAGCCGCAATTTACCCAATATTCAGGTAGAGTCGAATGAATATACCTTAAAAAGCAAACAGGTTTTCCCTGATCGCTTAAGCGTCGGTTGGATGCTTTACCAGCCCCGTATTATTGATAAATCTTACTTGCCTATGGCGGAAGATGTGCTTCCTGTGTATCAAAATAATGAACAGATAGGAACTCTGATTATTACCAAAAAAGGCATTTTTGATGGAAGAAATCAGGATGATATTGATAAGTCTAATGATGTTGAAATACAGTTGGTCAATTTGGGATTACTGCCATTAATTACCGAGGTTTAATGGGGATATTATTTACAATTGAAAAACGATGGAGAACTTTCATGTTAAAAGCAGTTATTCTGTTAGGTGATACGACAGATCATGGCGGTAAAGTTATTACCGCTATTGATGAATATACTCACAATGGTATTCCTATAGCAGGTAAAGAAGATTTGGTCGCGTGTCCCCAATGCAAAGGTGTTTTTCCTATTATTCAGGGTGCTGATTCTTTAAAATATAAAGGAAAACCTATTGCGCTTGAAGGAATGCAAACAGCTTGTAGAGCAAAATTGATTGCCAGTCAGAGTAACGGCCTATCCCAATAGGGCTATTTTATTTGCCATTTTGAACCTGGGCAGTGCTCAAAATCCTCACGTACTACGTGTACGCTCCGGTTTTTCCGCGCTGTCCGTGTTCAAACTGTCTGCAACAATTACTCCTATTGGGATAGGCGCTAAATTTACCCATGACTTTTGAAATCAATGGAGCTGACGTCCAATAAGACGGGCTCCACGATAAGCAAACTCCATAAGATCTCTAGAATAGTGATGAATTGGTTTTTTCAGTCACACTAATCACGTTCAATACACATGAATATTGAATATCGGAGCCCATAAATTAAAGATAGTGTCTGTTCAGTTCACTTTATTGGCTATTATCACCGTAATATGAAGTTGAAAATTTAAATCACTTTATGTGGGCCAAAACATTCATAGTGAATAAATTGTTCATCTATTCCCATATCCAATAACTGTTTCGCTACATATTGCATAAAGGGAACTGGACCACAGAAATAGAAGTGCATTCCTTCTGTTTTCAATGCCTCATTCAGAACGGCCAGATTCATAAAACCTTTGTATTGATAATGGATACCTTGTTGATCTTCATCCCTTGGTTCGCGATACCAAATTATGCTGTCGAAATTCGGCATTGCTTGCGCAATCGCGGCGACTTCATTACTAAACGCGTGATGGCCGCCGTGTTCTGCCGCATGTAACCAGTTAATTTGGCTATTATGGTTTTGCTGGTGGAGGTGATGCAACATGCTCATCATGGGAGTCAGGCCAACGCCCGCAGAAATCAAAGTAACCGGCATTTCTGATTTAATATCAAGGAAAAAATCGCCGCGTGGGGCGGCCAGCCAGACGGTATCGCCTTGTTGCATCTTATCGTGCATATGGTTGGAAACGATTCCTTGTGGCTCACGTTTAATCGCAATCCGGTAGCTGGAACCGTTTGGGGCTGCCGTCAGTGAATACTGGCGAATTTCTCGGTTAGCAAAACTATCATCTGCCAGATAAATGCTCAGATACTGACCAGGTTTGTAATCCATCACTTTCCCGCCATCCTGTGGCACAAATTCAAAGCTGCAAATTACCTCACTTTTTACCTCTTTCCGGCTGATACGGAATGGACGTAAGCCACGCCAGCCACCATCTGTTGATTCTCCGCTATGATAAATTTGCTCTTCACGATTGATAAAAACATCAGCGAGCACGCCGTAAGCTTTTCCCCAAGCATCCAGAATCTCATTTCCTGGCTGGAACATTTCATCCAGCGTTGCCAATAGGTGCGTACCGACAATCTGATAATGCGCTGGTTGGATATTCAAACTGGCGTGTTTATGAGCAATTTTTTCCACTGCCGGCAGTAGTACTTCTAGGTTATCAATATTGGCTGCATAGGCGCAGATCGCATTGAACAGAGCTTCACGTTGATCGCCATTAAGTTGATGACTCATATTAAAAATGTTTTTCAACTCAGGATTGTGCTTGAACATCCGCTCGTAAAAATGAGCGGTCAGTTTTGGGCCAGTAGCAGAAAGTAAGGGAATAGTGGATTTGACAGTGGCAATAGTTTGGCTATCCAGCATGGTGAAGCTCCTGAATTTCTTTCAAGTGGGTAATGAAATTTATAACATGTAATTTAAATGCAACTTATACCTTTTTGGGGATCTTGTAAATATAGAATGTGGTCTTTATGGTAAAAAAATAGTCATAATGGATATTTGTACTAAGGGAGGGACTTCTTTAGGCCGTAAATTCTGACAAAGAGGAAAAATGGAGCGTAATTTTCATTACCCTACTTTAGAGCAGATACTTTGCTTGCAATCGATATGCAATCGTTTGCGTAAAATATTTTGTCAAGACTATCTCATTAGGTGAAAAGGGTTTACACTGTGTGCCATTCGGCCCCTTGGGGTGTTGTTTGAAGAGAAGTTAGCTGAGTCAGGAGAACCCAATGTTAAAGCGTGAAATGAATATTGCTAGTTATGATCCCGAACTATGGCAGGCGATGGAGCAAGAAGTTGTTCGTCAAGAAGAACATATCGAATTAATTGCCTCTGAAAACTATACCAGCCCAAGAGTTATGCAGGCACAGGGCTCTCAACTCACTAACAAATATGCCGAAGGTTATCCGGGTAAACGCTATTACGGTGGTTGTGAATATGTAGACGTTGTTGAACAATTAGCTATCGATCGTGCTAAGGCGCTGTTTGGTGCTGATTATGCCAACGTTCAGCCACATTCTGGTTCTCAAGCAAATGCGGCAGTTTATATGGCTTTGTTGCAACCGGGCGATACGGTTCTGGGGATGAATTTGGCACATGGCGGTCATTTGACCCACGGCTCTCCGGTTAACTTCTCTGGTAAGTTATATAACGTTGTGCCTTACGGCATCGATGAAAACGGTAAAATCGATTATGACGATATCGCGGCACAAGCTCAAAAACATCAGCCAAAAATGATTATCGGCGGTTTCTCGGCTTATTCCGGTGTGGTTGACTGGGCAAAAATGCGTGAAATTGCAGACAGCATTGGTGCTTATTTGTTCGTTGATATGGCACACGTTGCCGGCCTGATTGCCGCAGGAGTATATCCTAACCCAGTTCCTCATGCTCACATCGTGACTACCACGACGCACAAAACATTGGCGGGTCCACGCGGTGGTTTGATCTTGGCGAAAGGCGGCGACGAAGATCTGTATAAGAAGCTGAACTCTTCAGTGTTCCCTGGCTGTCAGGGTGGGCCCCTGATGCATGTGATTGCAGGCAAAGCGGTGGCATTGAAAGAAGCAATGGAACCAGAGTTCAAAGCGTATCAACATCAGGTTGCTGATAACGCGAAAGCGATGGTTGAAGTGTTTTTGGCACGTGGTTACAAAGTCGTTTCTGGCGGTACAGAGAACCATTTGTTCCTGCTGGATCTGGTTGATAAAGACATCACTGGTAAAGATGCCGATGCTGCGTTGGGTCGAGCTAACATTACGGTAAACAAAAATAGCGTGCCTAATGATCCGAAGAGCCCATTTGTAACTTCTGGTGTGCGTATCGGTACGCCTGCGATTACCCGCCGTGGCTTTAAACAAGCAGAAGCGCGTGAATTGGCTGGCTGGATGTGTGATGTATTGGACAACATCAATGATGAAGCGACTATTGAAACAACTAAGCAGAAAGTTCTGTCTATTTGCGCAAGATATCCGGTTTACGCATAAATTAAAATTTCAATAAGTCTTACAAAACCTGCTCCGGCTAACATTGTTTGCTTAAGTGGGATATTGAGGAGTGATGCGTGGATTTTCCCCCGGGGAATATCTACTTCAAGATAACTCTCAGTATCTTAATTTCTTGAGCTAATCAAGTTAGGTAAGGGCGGGTTTTTTGCATTTTTTACCAGGGAGGACTAATGGTTATTCGATCGACGCGCTGGCTAGCGTTAGATTACTTCACATATTTCTTTTCTTACGGGATATTTTTACCTTTCTGGGCAACCTGGCTACAGGGTGAAGGTATAGAGCACGATATGATAGGGGTTCTATTGGGTGCAGGTTTGATTTCCCGTTTCTTGGGCAGTTTATTAATCGCACCTACAGTTAAAGATCCCGCAAAACTTATTTTTGCGCTACGTATATCAGCATTGATAACCTTTATTTTCATCGTTGGCTTTACATTAGGAAATCATTGGGCGTGGCTTCTGTTCGTCATGGTTGGCTTCAATCTATTTTTTTCGCCGATGATGCCATTGAGTGATGCGCTGGCGGGAACATGGCAAAAACAATTTCCTTTTGATTACGGCAAGATACGAGTTTGGGGTTCAATTGCCTTTATTATCAGCTCAGCATTAACCGGGGAATTGATCTCTGTCTGGGGACATCGTGCCATCCTCATCACGATATTGTTTAGCGTCTTCTCTACGTTGTTGGTGACATTACTTAGGCCCTCTATCATGCCTGTTGGTGAAGTCAAATCCGCCAAAGTGGATGTTGTGTCATTTAAGCAGTTGTTGTCTGAAAAACCGGTATGTCGGTTCCTGTTATGTGTCGCTTTATTGCAGGCGGCTCATGCGGGATATTACAGCTTCAGTGCGATTTACTGGAAAAATGCAGGCTATTCTGCCTCGGTAGTCGGTTATCTCTGGTCATTGGGCGTAGTGGCTGAAGTTATTATTTTTACTTTGAGTAATAAATTATTTCGGCGTTGGAATGCTCGTAATCTTTTGCTGCTTTCTGGTATATGTGGCGTTGTTCGCTGGGGATTGATGGGAACATTCACCTCATTACCGGTGTTAATTATCGTTCAAATTTTGCATTGTGGTACGTTCACTGTCTGCCATTTGGCAGCGATGCGTTTTATCGGTGCGAGAAGAGAAGGGGAAATTGTGCGTTTACAGGCGGCTTATTCTGCGTTGGCAATGGGGGGAGGTATCGCTGTCATGACGGTAATTGCTGGATTTATGTATGATTATCTGCACAGTGGCATTTTCTGGATGATGGCTTTGGTTGCTTTTCCTGCTATTTTCTTACGACCACAGGTTAAAGCTCATAATTATTAACAATATACATTTAGTTTCTTACAATATTTTTGTAAGAAACTAAATACCTCAATAAGATTTTTATGAGATATCATGTTGAATAAATTAACAATAAAAGATATCGCGCGTTTGGCTAATGTCAGTAAATCAACTGTCTCGCGAGTATTAAACAATGAGAATAGTGTAAGCCCACAAGCACGTGAAAGAGTTGAAATGATTATCCAACAAAATAATTTTATTCCATCTAAATCAGCAAGAGCGATGCGAATAAAGAGTGACAAAATCATTGCCTTAATTGTGTCGCGTCTGGGATCTTTCTCAGAGAATTTATCGATAAGTACCATGTTACCCTTGTTTTACCAGCGTGGTTACGACCCCATTATTATGGAAAGCAATTTTGATCCACAGCTTTTACAGGAACATCTACGTCAGTTGGCATTACGTCATGCAGATGGCATTATTTTGTTCGGTTTTACTGGATTGTCAGAAGAGTCCCTCTTCCCTTGGCGTGACAAAATAGTGGTATTTGCCCGTGAATATACGGGTTTTTCTTCTGTATGTTATGACGATATTGGAGCTGTCCGTTTATTGATGAATGAATTCTATCGGCGGGGGCACAGAGATATTAGTTTTCTTGGCGTAGATGATAGTGATACCACGACAGGTTTTCTTCGCCATCAATCTTATCTAACTTGTTGTGAACAGCAAGATTTGCGTCCGCTTGCTGTTCAATGTGATTTAAGCTATCAGAGTGGGTTTCAGCATGTTAATAAGGTATTGAGAGAGAAAACGACAGCTTTAATCTGTGCAACCGATAGTTTGGCATTAGGTGCATATAAATATTTGCAGCAAAATAATCGGGAAGATATACAAATAGGTAGCATTGGTAATACACCTTTATTGAAATTTTTATACCCTAACACGCTTTCTATTGATTTGGGTTATGGTGAGGCGGGTAAATATGCGGTTGGTCAATTAATTGCTCAAATAAATCGTCAATACCCAAAACAACAAGTAATCATTCCGAGTAAGTTGGCTTAAAAATAAGAAATATTTTCGTCTCAATGTGATCTTCAACCCACTTTTGGGAACGTTCCCATGACAAGCATAACCAAATGATATTAGGATAAAATTAGTTTACTAAGCATGCTAATTAGTAATTGATACTAACTTATGATGACTGGCTATTATGAAAAACAAAATAAATTCTAAAGATATAGAAAAACTAATTACATTAATCGGTGGTTGTGAAAATATAGCCAGTGTAACTCATTGTATTACCCGATTGAGGTTTATATTAGTTGAACCAGTTAACGCCAAGCCGGATGAGATAAAGAATTTATCGATGGTTAAAGGCTGTTTTACCAATGCAGGGCAATTCCAGGTCGTGATAGGCACGAATGTTGGTGATTATTATCAGGTTTTAAATCGTTATCTTGGTCAATCTGAATTGAATAAAAAAGATAAACAGCAGGTTGAGAAGAAAAACATGAAATGGCAAGAGCGCTTCATTTCTAAGTTTGCGGAAATATTTTTTCCTCTCTTACCAGCATTAATTAGCGGTGGGCTTATTCTAGGTTTCCGTAACATTATTGGTGATATTCCTTTTAGTGAAGGCAAAACTTTAGCTCAAATATATCCTATTTGGAAAACGATATATGATTTTTTATGGCTGCTAGGAGAGGCAATATTTTTCTATCTGCCAGTGGGTATTTGTTGGTCGGCGGTTAGGATGATGGGTGGAACACCGATATTAGGCATTGTATTGGGAATAACACTGGTCTCGCCGCAATTAATGAACTCTTATTACTTAGGGCAACAAATCCCTGATATATGGAATTTCGGCCTGTTCACGATTGGAAAAGTGGGTTATCAGACGCAGGTTATTCCGTCACTTTTGGCGGGTATTACTTTGGGGTGGATTGAAATTCAGTTAAAACGGGTGGTTCCTAGTTATCTCTATTTGGTGATTGTTCCAGTAGTCTCGTTAATATTGGCAACCTTTTTAGCACATAGTCTTATTGGGCCATTTGGTCGGTTACTTGGTGATGGAGTAGCTTGGGTTGTTAAGGCGTTGATGACCGGAAGTTTTGCTCCTATTGGTGCAGCTTTATTTGGATTCCTTTACGCGCCGTTGGTGATTACCGGTATACATCAGACCACATTAGCCATAGATATGCAGATGGTTCAAAGTATAGGTGGAACACCGATCTGGCCTATTATTGCATTATCCAATATTGCTCAGGGATCGGCGGTTGTTGGTATTATTTTAGTCAGTAAGAAGCATAATGAACGTGAATTATCCGTACCTGCGGCTATCTCCGCTTATTTGGGCGTTACTGAGCCGGCAATGTACGGTATTAACATTAAATATCGATTTCCTATGTTCTGTGCCATGATTGGTTCCGGTTTAGCTGGGTTGATTTGTGGGTTGAGTGGTGTATTGGCAAACGGTATTGGCGTGGGTGGGCTGCCAGGTATTCTTTCGATCAAACCGCAATTTTGGCTAATTTACGCATTAGCTATGCTTGTCGCCATCATTGTTCCGTTGATTCTCACGACCGTTGTTTATCGAAAGAAGAATATGACCGGTATGTTAGCTGTTGAATAATGCTGTTAAATCTTCACAAGTAACAGATATAAAAATAACCATTTGGTTATTCAATTCAGGAAATATATTAATAAGGTGTTTTTGATGGACAAAATCATTCCGTGGTGGTTACAAGGCGTCATCTATCAGATATATCCTAAGAGTTTCCAGGATACTACGGGTAGCGGAACAGGCGATCTTAATGGCATTACTTACCGGCTTGATTATTTGAAGAAACTGGGCGTAGATGCTATTTGGGTGACGCCTTTTTACCTCTCACCACAGGTAGATAACGGTTATGATGTCGCTGATTATTATGCGATTGATCCGGCTTACGGCTCAATGGATGATTTTAAGCGTTTGGTTGATGAGGCACATCAACGTGATATCCGTGTCATCGTGGATATTGTTTTCAACCATACCTCGACTCAACATCCTTGGTTTAAACAAGCGCAAGATATTGATAGCCCTTATCGGCAATATTACATTTGGCGGGATGGGATACCTGGAACCCCGCCTAATAATTGGTTATCGAAATTTGGTGGTAATGCTTGGGCGTGGCATGAAGCAAGCAAGCAGTATTATTTGCACCTGTTTGCTGTTGAGCAGGCTGATCTAAACTGGGAACATGAACCCGTACGGGCTGAACTGAAAAAGATCTGCGAATTCTGGGCTGGCCTTGGTGTTGATGGTTTCCGTCTGGATGTCATTAACTTGGTTTCTAAGCAGCAAGACTTCCCTGAATCAACTCAGGGGGATGGGCGTCAGTTCTACACTGATGGCCCGCGTATTCATGAATTTCTGCAAGAAATGAACAGAGAGGTATTCCAGCCAGCTGGAGTGATGACCGTCGGGGAAATGTCTTCTACTTCACTGGAACATTGTCATCGCTATTCTTCATTAGATGGTGAAGAGTTGTCGATGGTTTTTGCTTTTCATCACTTAAAAGTCGATTACCCTAATGGTGAAAAATGGGTTGCAGCGCCACCCGATTTTATTGAATTGAAGAAAATTTTTGCCAAGTGGCAGCAAGGCATGTACGAATGGGCATGGAATGCGCTGTTCTGGTGTAATCACGATCAACCCCGTATTGTTTCACGCTTTGGCGGTGAAGGTGTTTGGCGGGTGCCGTCCGCTAAAATGTTAGCAATGGTACTGCATGGTATGCAGGGAACCCCTTATATCTATCAAGGGGAAGAGCTGGGAATGACTAACCCTCACTTTTCTCATATTGAAGAGTACCGGGATATAGAAAGTTTAAATATTTATCATGAGAAGATTGAGCAGGGCAATGATAAACAACAAATCTTATCGGTCTTAGCGAAGAAATCTCGTGATAATGGGCGAACGCCAATGCAGTGGGATACGACTGCTAATGCAGGGTTTACTCAAGGGGAGCCGTGGATAGCGCTGAATAGTGATTACCAGGATGTGAATGCTGAAAACGCCATGCAGGATGATGATTCAGTTTTTCATTGTTATGCCCGTTTAATCAAGCTGCGTAAGGAATATCCTGTATTGACTTATGGCAGCTATGAAGACTTATTACCATCTCATCCTTCTCTTTGGTGCTATGTGCGTCGTTGGGGAAATCAAACGTTGCTGGTTATCGCCAATCTCAGTGCGGAAGTGCAGGAATGGTCGCTGGACGCTTCTTTATCCGATTGTTCATGGGTTAAGTTAATGGGGAACTATCCTGAACATCAGCTACCTGCGAAAAATAGACAGTTACAACCTTACGAAGCGGTTTATTGGTTAGCAAAATAATTCAGGTTTAAAATGGCAACAAAAAAGTTCATCAGGGACTTTTTTGTTGCCAGGTGGAATTGCCGGGCGGAGGATAGACCGTATTGTTACGGCCTGCCTGTTATCGCCATGCAATTCCAGTTTAAGGATTAATTTGAGTTAACGTTTCAATGCTTCTGGTAATTCATTACGCATTTCAGCCAGAATATCTTTAACAACGCGTGGATTACCTGCAACAATGTTGCCGGAATGAATATAATTATGACCGCCAACGAAATCAGTTACGATACCGCCAGATTCGCGAACTAGCAGTTCGCCACCCATAAAATCCCACGGTTTTAGGCCAATTTCAAAGTAACCATCCACCCGACCAGCCGCAACATAAGCCAAATCCAGTGCAGCGGAGCCTGTACGACGGAAGTCAGCACAACGAACAAATAATTTACCTAAGGTATTAATATAAACAGTGGAATGATGTTTTGCTTTGAATGGGAAACCTGTTGCCAGAATAGTGCCATCCAGATCACGGGCATTGGTACCACGCAGACGGTAGCCATTCAACTGCGCCCCTTGACCACGGGTTGAGGTGAAAAGCTCATTACGCATTGGGTCATAAACAACCGCAACTTCAGTACGGCCTTTAATGCGTACTGCAATAGAAACGGCGAAGTGAGGGAGGCGTTTGATAAAGTTAGTCGTGCCATCCAGTGGATCGATTACCCATTGAATATCAGCATCTTCGCCTGGCAGCTCGCCACTCTCTTCAGTAATAATCGAGTGTTTGGGATAAGATTTGCGAATAATGTCGATAATGAGCGCTTCTGCGGCTTTGTCAACGTTGGTAACAAAGTCGTTACTGCCTTTTTGGCTAGCTTCAACCGCATCGGGAGTTTCATAATTTTTGGCAATTAAGTTGCCGGCTTTACGCGCTGCGCGTATAGCGATAGTCAGCATCGGATGCATGGGATATCTTCCACCAGGATGTTAAAGAACGGGTAATTAATCGGCGCATAGTATAGCAGTAATTCGGAAAAATGACTAATGCTGTGTTAAGATATTTGGCTCTTATAACTATCCAGACTATTCAGAAGTTGTCATGTTAGAAAATATCCGCATTATCCTGGTTGAAACTTCCCACACTGGAAATATGGGGTCAACCGCCCGGGCAATGAAAACAATGGGATTAACCAATCTTTATCTGGTTAATCCTTTGGTTCTGCCAGACTCTCATGCGATTGCGCTTTCTGCGGGTGCTAGTGATGTTATTGGTCATGCGACGATTGTCGATAGTTTGGATAAAGCGCTGGCGGGTTGCGGCTTGGTGATTGGTACCAGCGCCCGTTCCAGAACGTTATCATGGCCGGTGGTCGAGCCTCGTGAATGTGGTGAGCGTAGTGTTCAGGAGGCTGCACATGCGTCGGTTGCCATTGTTTTTGGCCGTGAGCGGGTAGGGTTGACCAATGAAGAATTGCAGAAGTGCCATTATCATCTGAATATTCCAACTAACCCGGAGTATGGTTCATTAAATCTGGCAATGGCGGTTCAACTTGTCAGTTATGAAATCCGTATGGCCTATTTGGCGCGTCAGGATAAAAATGAGCAAAAAACCGATGAAGTGGAATATCCATTAACTGATGATATGGAACGCTTTTATCATCATCTCGAATCTGTGTTAAATGATTCTGGTTTCATTCGAAAAGCACACTCAGGCCAAATAATGAATAGATTAAGGCGGCTTTTTACCCGTGCCCGGCCTGAAGCGCAGGAACTGAATATTTTGCGTGGTATTTTGTCCTCCGTTGAAAAATGGGCGAAGAAATAGTTGAGTAAATTACTAGGTTAAATAGTTGACTAAAACACTCAGGAATGACACAATTTCTTCATATTTCACCACGGGGTAATTCATTTATGAGATTGACATCTAAAGGGCGTTATGCGGTAACTGCTATGCTTGATGTGGCGTTGCACTCACAAGAAGGCCCGGTACCATTGGCCGACATTTCTGAACGTCAGGGTATTTCCCTCTCCTATCTTGAACAGTTATTTTCTCGCCTGCGCAAAAATGGTCTGGTTTCAAGTGTCCGTGGTCCGGGTGGCGGTTATTTATTGGGCAAAGATTCCAGTGAAATTGTTGTTTCCGAAGTGATTTTTGCTGTTGATGAATCGGTAGATGCTACCCGTTGTCAGGGTAGGGAAGGGTGTCAGGGCGGCGATCGTTGTCTGACTCATACTTTATGGCGCGATTTAAGTGATCGTATTACCGGTTTCCTGAGCAGTATCAGTTTAGAAGAATTAGTCAATAACCAAGAAGTATTGGACGTTGCTGATCGCCAGGATAACGATAAACGCCGTGCACCTAACGGCAGAGCACAAGAAACAATTAATGTCAATCTGCGCCCATAAGCAGAACTTGTGATGAATTGAAGTATTAGAAGTAGGGAGCATGTGAGTAATGAAATTACCAATTTATTTAGACTACTCAGCAACGACACCGGTTGATCCGTGTGTTGCTGAAAAGATGATGAACTATCTGACTAGGGACGGGATATTTGGTAACCCCGCTTCTCGTTCACACCGTTTTGGCTGGCAGGCTGAAGAAGCGGTTGATATTGCCCGTAATCAGATAGCTGATTTAGTGGGGGCGGATCCGCGAGAAATTGTTTTTACTTCTGGCGCAACGGAATCTGACAATCTTGCCATTAAAGGGGCGGCTAATTTTTACCAGAAAAAGGGTAAACACATCATTACCAGCAAAACCGAACATAAAGCGGTGCTGGATACTTGCCGTCAATTGGAACGTGAAGGATTTGAAGTCACTTATTTGGCACCTCAGAGCAACGGGTTGATTGATTTAAACGATCTGGAAGCCGCGGTGCGTGATGACACCATTCTGATTTCTATCATGCATGTTAACAATGAAATTGGCGTGGTACAGGATATTACCGCTATCGGTGAAATGTGTCGCAGCCGCGGAATCATTTTCCATGTTGATGCCACTCAGAGCGTAGGCAAACTGCCAATTGACTTAACCAAACTGAAAGTTGATTTGATGTCTTTCTCGGCCCATAAGATTTATGGGCCGATGGGGATTGGCGCACTGTACGTTCGCCGTAAACCCCGCATTCGCATTGAAGCACAACAACATGGTGGCGGTCATGAACGTGGGATGCGTTCTGGTACTTTGCCTGTTCATCAAATTGTGGGTATGGGTGAAGCTTACCGTATTGCCAAGCAGGAAATGGAGAGTGAATCTCAGCGTCTGCGTGGTCTACGGTTGCGTCTGTGGCAGGGTATCAAAGATATCGAAGAGGTCTTCCTTAACGGAGATTTAGAGCACGGTGCACCGCATATTCTGAATGTCAGCTTCAACTATGTTGAAGGTGAATCACTGATGATGTCATTAAAAGATCTGGCGGTTTCTTCGGGTTCTGCATGTACTTCTGCCAGCTTGGAGCCTTCCTACGTATTGCGTGCGTTGGGGATGAATGACGAACTGGCTCACAGCTCTATCCGTTTCTCTTTAGGGCGCTTTACGACAGAAGAAGAGATCGACTACGCCATTGAATTGATTCACAAATCTATTGGCCGCCTGCGTGAACTTTCTCCACTGTGGGAAATGTTTAGACAAGGTGTGGATCTAAATAGTATCGAATGGTCTCATCATTAATCAGAGGGTTTCAGGAGTAATAACATGGCTTACAGCGAAAAAGTAATTGATCACTATGAAAATCCACGTAACGTCGGTTCTTTCGATAGTGAAGATCCAATGGTTGGCAGCGGCATGGTCGGTGCCCCTGCGTGTGGTGATGTGATGAAACTGCAAATCAAAGTCAATAATGAAGGCATTATTGAAGATGCGCGTTTCAAAACTTACGGTTGCGGTTCTGCGATTGCTTCCAGCTCTTTAGTCACTGAATGGATGAAGGGCAAATCCCTGGAGCAGGCAGAAGCGATTAAAAATACTGAAATTGCAGATGAATTAGAACTGCCGCCAGTGAAAATCCACTGTTCTATTCTGGCAGAAGATGCGATTAAAGCAGCGATTGCGGATTACAAAAGTAAATGCCAGGGCAAATAATTGCCCTTGATAATAAGAAAATAGAAAAAAATTTGGTGGATACGGGCTGTTACATACCATCCGGTATCCGCCTTTGCTGGTTTTAATAAGTGAGGTTGTTGTATGTCAATTTCCCTTACAGAAAGTGCCGCACAACGCGTTTCGTCATTCCTGAGTCACCGTGGAAAAGGTGTTGGTTTGCGTCTGGGCGTCAGAACATCAGGCTGCTCAGGTATGGCCTATCTGCTTGAATTTGCCGATATGATTAACGAAGATGACACCGTGTTTGAAGATAAGGGTGTCAAAGTTATCATAGATGGCAAGAGCATGGTCTATCTCGACGGTACGGAACTGGATTTTGTTAAAGAGGGCCTTAATGAAGGCTTTAAATTCAACAACCCAAATGTTTCCAGCGAATGTGGTTGTGGAGAGAGTTTTAACGTTTAATTCCGTTTTTCGGCCAAATCCAGAGTAAGTTTAGATTATGGACTATTTCACTTTATTTGGGCTGCCGGCTCGTTATGCTGTTGATCGAGAACAACTGGCAAGCTGTTATCAAGAATTGCAGCGTCAGTTTCATCCGGATCGCTTTGCTAGTCAGCCAGAGCGTGAAAAAACGCTGGCATTGCAGCAGGCAGTGACTATCAATGACGGTTATCAAACGCTTAAACATCCACTGAAACGCGCTGAATATATGCTCTCTCTGCATGGTTTTGATTTAGCCAATGAACAGCACACCATGAATGACAATGCTTTCCTGATGGAACAGCTTATGTTGCGGGAAGAATTGGAATGTATTGCCAGTGAAACCAATGCAGAAGTGGCATTGGCTGATTTTGCTACTCGCCTGAATGGGATGATTAAAACCCGTAATCAGCTAATGGTGCAGCAATTGGATGAACAGCAGTGGGAGCAAGCAGCCGATACGGTGCGTAAATTACGTTTTTTGGATAAATTGCAACAGCAGGTTGAGCAACTAGAAGAACGTTTATTGGACGACTTTTAAGGAAAGCGTATATGGCTTTATTACAAATTAGCGAGCCGGGTTTATCCGCTGCACCACATCAACGTCGTTTAGCTGTTGGTATTGATTTAGGCACGACACATTCATTAGTTGCCACTGTTCGCGGTGGGCAAGCGAAAACATTGACGGATAGTGAAGATCGTGACCTGCTTCCTTCGGTTGTTCGCTACCATGAAAAGGGCCTTGAAATTGGTTGGCAGGCCCGTCAACAGGCTGCGTGTGATCCTGCGAATACCATCAGCTCAGTAAAACGTATGATGGGACGCTCTCTGGCTGACATTCAGCAACGTTATCCAAATCTTCCTTATCAATTTCAAGCGAGTGAAAACGGGTTGCCGTTAATCAACACCGCAACGGGTTTGGTCGATCCTATTCAGGTTTCTTCTGAAATTCTTAAATCGTTGGCGCAGCGTGCAGAAGAAACACTGGATGGTAAGCTTGACGGTGTTGTGATCACGGTTCCTGCCTACTTTGATGATGCACAGCGTCAGGGAACAAAAGATGCGGCGCGTTTAGCCGGATTGCACGTTCTGCGTTTGCTTAATGAACCGACTGCGGCTGCGATTGCTTATGGACTGGATTCTGGTCAAGAAGGTGTGATTGCGGTTTATGATTTAGGCGGCGGAACATTTGACATTTCTATTCTTCGGTTAAGCCGTGGTGTCTTTGAAGTACTGGCAACCGGTGGTGACACCGCACTGGGTGGTGATGATTTCGATTTGATACTGGCTGACTGGATACGTGAACAGGCAGGGATTGATAATCGAGATGACCATAGTCTGCAACGTCAGCTACTGGATATGGCTACTCAGGTAAAAATCGCCTTGAGTGATGCTGATATTGCAGAGATAAACATTGCCGGTTGGCAGGGTAAAATCACCCGTTGCGAATTTGAAGCCCTGATAACCCCATTGATAAAACGGACTTTACTGGCAAGCCGCCGGGCATTGAAAGATGCAGAAGTCTCTGCGGATGAAGTTTTACAGGTGGTTATGGTGGGTGGTTCAACCCGTGTACCGCTGGTTCGTCATAGAGTTAGCGAATTTTTTGGCCGCGAACCGCTGACTTCCATTGATCCAGATAAAGTGGTGGCTGTGGGGGCTTCGATTCAGGCGGATATTCTGGTGGGTAACAAGCCAGATAGCGACATGTTGTTGTTGGATGTGATTCCTCTTTCACTTGGGTTGGAAACGATGGGGAGCTTGGTTGAAAAAGTTATCCCACGTAACACGACCATTCCGGTTGCTAAAGCGCAGGAATTCACCACCTTCAAAGACGGCCAGAGTGCAATGAGTATTCATGTAGTGCAAGGGGAAAGAGAATTGGTAAGTGATTGCCGTTCACTGGCCCGTTTTACCCTACGTGGTATTCCGCCATTACCGGCTGGTGGGGCCCATATCCGGGTCACTTTCCAGGTCGATGCTGATGGCTTGCTGAATGTCAGTGCGTTGGAGAAATCCACTGGCGTCGAAGCTTCTATTCAGGTGAAGCCTTCCTATGGCTTATCTGATGAAGAAATTGCTCGTATGATAAAAGATTCTATGGCAAATGCTCAGGAAGATATCAGTGCGCGCCAACTGGCAGAACAAAAAGTGGAAGCGGCACGGGTACTGGAAAGTGTCACCAGTGCGTTAGAAAAAGATGCTGATCTACTGAATGAACAAGAACAGGCGGCAATTGATGCGGCCGTAGAAACACTTATAAAAAGCGTTCAGGGCAATGATCCTGAAATTATTGAAAACGCAATTAAACAACTGGATAAGCAAACGCAGGAATTCGCTGCACGCCGGATGGATTCATCTATTCGTCGGGCGTTGGCGGGCCATTCTGTGGACGAGATTTAATTATGCCGAAAATTGTATTTTTACCTCATAACGATCTTTGCCCTGATGGCGCAGTTCTGGAAGCCAAAGAGGGGGAATCCATTCTGAATGTTGCATTGCGCAATGGGATTGAAATTGAGCATGCTTGTGAAAAATCCTGTGCTTGCACAACTTGCCATTGCATTGTTCGTGAAGGTTTCGATTCACTGGAAGAGAGCTCTGAACTGGAAGATGACATGCTGGATAAAGCTTGGGGGCTAGAGCCGGAAAGTCGTCTGAGTTGTCAAGCTAGAGTCTCTGATGAAGATTTAGTGGTAGAAATTCCCAAATACACCATTAACCATGCCCGTGAGCACTGATTGGCAGGAGAAAAATAAATGAGCCTGAAATGGTCCAATAGCCGTGAAATCGGTGAAGCGCTATATGACAAATTTCCTGAGGTAGATCCAAAAACGGTTCGCTTTACTGATATGCACCAGTGGGTTTGCGAGCTGGACGATTTTGATGATGTGCCTGAGAAATCCAATGAAAAGATTTTAGAAGCGATTCTGCTCGTTTGGTTGGATGAATTTGAATAACAAATAGCATTAATTTGTTATTTATCTGTCATCGTTTTAAGTTAGGCTGAACTTCTGAAAAACTGGCTTTGGCCGGTTTTTTTGTAGGATGAATATCGGGCAGGCGAAGAATTATGTAGGTAATACCCAATGGATTTCAAGATGGATCGCGACGGCAAGGGAGCGAATCCCCGGGAGCATAGGTAACTATGTGACCGGGGTGAGTGAGTGCAGCCAACAAAGAGGCAACTTGAAAGATAACGGGTATAGAAGCTTGAATAAGCTCCTTACTGCCATTAAGCGGTAATAATAAGAGGTGAGAAAAGAATGACCAAACAAATCATGCCAATAACACTGTCTTATGAACCAGCAGCAGCTTGCTGGGGTGAAAAAGCGCTGATTAGTTCCAGTGAGCAAGGGGTGATGATTCACCTGGTTGGTAAAGGTAAATTAGGGGCGGTTCAATGTGCCGGGCGTAAAATTGACGGGCAGGGAATTCGTCATGTGGCTCTGGTTGGCGAAGGTTGGGACTTGGAGAAAAGTTGGGCTTTCTGGCAAGGGTTCCGTGCGCCAAAAGGTAATCGCTCTATCGAATGGCCTCAATTGCCCGCGGCTGAAAAACAGGAGCTGGAAAGCAGAATTAAAATTATTGATTGGGTGCGTGACACCATCAATATGTCAGCGGAAGAGCTTGGGCCGGAACAATTGGCGAAGCGTGCGATTGATCTGATGTGTGGTATGGCTGGTGAGTCAGTCAGTTATCGCATCATTAAAGGCGAAGATTTACGTGAACAGGGTTATATGGGTATTCACACCGTTGGCCGTGGTTCTTCTCGTGATCCGATCTTATTGGCGTTGGATTACAACCCAACTGACAACCCACAAGCGCCGGTATTTGCCTGCCTGGTAGGTAAAGGCGTCACATTTGATACTGGCGGCTACAGCCTGAAACAATCTTCCTTTATGGATTCCATGAAATCGGATATGGGGGGAGCAGCCACTCTGACAGGTGCATTGGCACTGGCAATCAGTCGTGGCTTGAAACAACGGGTTAAACTGTTCCTCTGCATAGCGGATAACATGGTCAGTGGTAACGCCTTTAAACTGGGTGATATTATTCGTTACCGCAATGGCAAATCTGTTGAAGTGATGAATACGGATGCGGAAGGTCGTCTGGTGTTGGCTGATGGTTTAATTGATGCCAGCAGAGAAAAAGCGAAGTTAATCATTGATGCGGCAACCTTGACCGGAGCGGCGAAAACGGCTGTGGGTAATGACTACCACTCTGTACTCAGCTTTGATGACAAACTGGCGGCTGATCTGTTGACGGCGGCTGCATCTGAGAATGAACTATTCTGGCGTTTACCATTGGCTGAATTCCATCGTAGCCAACTGCCATCGAATTTTGCTGACTTGAACAACGTTGCTGGGTCATCGCATACTGCGGGTGCCAGTACTGCGGCGGCTTTCCTGTCTCATTTTGTGGAAGAATACCAAAAAGGTTGGATTCACATTGATTGCTCGGCAACTTATCGTAAATCTGCGGTAGAACATTGGTCCGCTGGTGCAACGGGTTATGGGGTTCGTTCGATTGCTAATTTGCTGTTGGCGAAGGCGAAATAAATTTATTTTATCTAAAAAACTGATTGGAGATTTTTATGGGTTCATTAAGTGAATTAGTTTCGGTTGAGATTGATGTTCCAAGTGGTAGTAAAATAACACTTAGCCAACCGGAAGAATATCCTTCGCAGCTCATTGAAGCTTTGGTCAGTTTATTTAGCCAACGTAAACCTGTTCGCCGTGCTTTTATCATACAAACTCATGATAAAAATGTGGATGAAAACCCCAATTTATTAATTGGACTGGAAATAAATGGCACCGCAGACGAAATTGAACAACTGATCCATGAAGCGGGCACTATTGCTTGTGAATACACATCGGAAGAAGAGCCGATTGACTTCTGTTTGGTTGATGAAAAAGAGCGTGGCATCAGCCATTATTTGATTCAGCATACGCAGCCATTTTACCAGCGTAAATTAGGCAGTTGGTTACGTGGAAGCATTCCGGTAATGAATAAGTGACTGTTTAGCGAGTGATAAATAGTTGTCGGTAGAATTGAAGTCTCCTATTTATTACCACAACCATTACTGATTCAAGTAAAAATTAGAGAGTCTGAGTCCAGTAAAATACAGGGCTCAGACCTTGATGATCGCGTGATTTAATTACTCTTATTAAATATTTTTTTGCAAAAAATAATTTTAATAATTACTTTATAAATTTTTCTTTTAACTCGAATGGATAAAATAAACTAAAAATCATAAAGATATAATTACAATCTAGTTTTATTTTTTATATATAATAAGACAATATTAAATCGGTAATTGCAAATAATAAACTAAAAATCAAAAGAATAATATGAAATAGAGATATTTTTTATAAAGAAAATGATAGTAAAATTCAATACCAAAGATAATAACGAAACAAATAAACTCAAATCCTGATAACCTGTAAATAACTCAGTACCTCCATCATATATTAACTTCTTGTCTTTTAAATAAATCAAATTATTCTCAATTGACATTTCCATTTTTTACAATAAATATAATTTAATTCTCTCAGGGAAAAACTTTACATAATAGATAAAGTATTATCTGATAATACTTGTTTTCTTTGTTTTCGACTTGTTCCAATAGTTACTTAATAAAATTATTAATAAATGATTTTATAAAATTTTTGAAATTCACCACATAAATAGTTAAATAGATAATAATTTTAAAAGAAAATATTGTTAAAAATTAGCAATATTTTCTGTCTTAAATAGCTATGTTATATAAAACAATTGTTTATTTGTTTTATGCTATTTTTATCACGTTTATATTAAAAAAATATGTTAATTATTTTTTACGTAATTAGCTTTAGTGTTACTTTTATGGGTAGGGATTTTTAATTGCGTGGCCGGGATAGCCCATTGTGTATAGGTTTTATTGACAGGTGTTTAATTAAATAGAAAGGTTTTATACCCTATGGATTTCAAGATGCATCGCGACGGCAAGGGAGCGAATCCTAGGGAGCATAGGTAATTATGTGACCGGGGTGAGCGAGTGCAGCCAACAAAGAGGCAACTTGAAGGATAACGGGTATATATCTAAGCTTTGAACTTATGGAGAAATATATGTCTGTAAAGAGGAAAGTTTCATATTTGGAAGAAGTTAGTGGTTCAGCAAAGGTAAACGAGGTATTGACCTGGCTACAGGCTTATATTCCAGGTAAAGATCCTAATATTGTCGTTAGGCATGAGCCCAGTAAAGATGCGGCGAAAGAATTAATCCGCAGTGATTACCGTTGGGGGCATCAGAGTGATGACAAATCTGAAACTTTCCAATTAACGTATAACTTCCTGGAGAGTGAACCAGATGATATGCCGTGGATTATTTCTGGATTTTCAGCATTTAATGAAGAACAGAAAGCTGCTGCAAAGCTGTCAATTCAATCTTGGGCTGATGTCGCGAATATTAAATTCACCGAAACCTATGATATCAAGGAAGCGAATATCACTTTTGGTTTCTTTGATTTTAGTTTAACAGATGATTATGCGTTTGCTGAGATGCCGAATTCAGGTTTTAAACAAGTAGGAACTTGGTATAACGCGGAAAGCCGTACTTTCTTAAAAAATGATATTGGCGTGAATGGTTATGGTCGCCATACATTTACTCATGAGATCGGCCATACACTGGGGTTGGATCATCCGGCTGATTATGATGCATCTGATAAGATAATTCCGACTTACAAGAAAAGCGCTACCTATTTTGAAGATAGTAGTGCTTATACCGTCATGGGTTATTTCAGTGAAAAAAATACCGGGCAAGATTTTAAAGGTATTTATTCCGCCGCGCCATTACTTAACGATATTTCTGCCATTCAGTCGGTGTATGGCGTGAATAATACTACCCGTACCGATGACACGGTATATGGTTTTAATTCCAACACAGATCGCGATTTCTTTACGGCAAAAGATGCCAATAGCAAACTCGTGTTCACTGCCTGGGATGCGGGTGGTAATGATACCTTTGATTTCTCTGGTTTTACTCAAGATCAACGTATTAACTTGAATGAAGCCTCTTTCTCGGATGTGGGTGGTCTGAAAGGAAACATCTCTGTCGCCCGTGGTGTCACGATTGAAAATGCGATGGGTGGCAGTGGTAATGACATTCTGATAGGGAATGATGCCAATAATACTCTGAAGGGTGGTGCAGGTGATGACATCATCTACGGTGGGCTGGGAGCAGATCATCTTTGGGGTGGGGAAGGCAAAGATACATTTGTCTACTTGAACGCCAAGGAGTCACCTTTCCTTGAGCGTGATTGGATTCATGACTTTGTTTCCGGTGAGGACAAGATTGATGTGTCATTGTTCGATCTGGATGAAGTAGGAAAAGGCACTATTAAGTTTGTCGAGGAATTCACTGGCGCTATTGGGGAAGCCGTGATCAGCTATGATAGCGTTAACAAGGTAAATGATTTCGTTATTAATATGGGGGGAGAATTATCTCAAGATGGTTTTGGGGTGAAGATCGTTGGAGAGCCGCTGACAGAGGCTGATTTCATCCTTTCATAACGCTTTCATAACACAAAAACACAACCGCATCTGACTGGATGCGGTTATTCGTTCAATGTGCACTTTCCTCTCTTCTGGTTGACGTCAAACCCTTTCAAGCTGGCAATATTCGTTTTACGAATAACCTGATTTTTGGGGAAACCATATCAATATGAGCTGATTTAACTAGTGGTTGGAGTTCCTAATTTACTATTTTTCTATTATACCCGTCATCTTTCAAGTTGCCTCTTTGTTGGCTGCACTCGCTCACCCCGGTCACATAGTTACCTATGCTCCCGGGGATTCACTCCCTTGCCGTCGCGATGCATCTTGAAATCCATAGGGTATATATAATAAGTCAAATACATTTGAATAAGTAATTAATGGTGTGATTTTTTTATTTTGGAACAATAAACAAATAATCTATTTTTAATTTAAAATTATTTATTGATGATATTGAGTGTAATTAATGTATACATTGTTCGTATTATTTCATTATGACAAAACAATATATGTGGAAGTTAGTTTTGGTTTGAAATTGTTTCATGTCGGTGTTAAATGTAATTAACGTTTACATTAGTTGTATAATTTGATTATTATAAAATAATATGTAATCAGACTAGTTGATAATTTTTATGTGTATAAATATACATTAATCAATGTAACCAAATGATAAATAATGTCTTTTTATGGTGAAATCTGTTTCCTATTGGAATGCGGATAGGTCCATTTTTCAAAGAATTATCAAAGTAAATTGGGTGTTAATTGGGGAACAGGAGGTTTAGTTTGTCTTGCTAATTACTTAATTATTTGTGAAATAATTTACATTGGATATTAATTCAAAATGGACAAAATACAGCAGGGATTTAGCATTCATGCCAGTGAATATATTCAATAAATCCATTTTTATTTAGTTGTGAAATTCAGTGTAGGCCAATAAAAAATTGCACAAAATCAAAGGCGCTTATTAAAAAAACAGGAACAAAAATGGAATATCTTTTGCCGGTTCACTTGGTGAATCGTTTATTCCGTTATCAGGAAAATAATTGTCGAAGAATTGCTAATTATACGGCTATTAACCGGGCTATTACCGCCGGCGTCCAAGAGAATGTGCTGTCTGAGGATTTTAATTGATGCTTGGTGTGTGCCCGTTTTTATTTCTTGGAGGGAAGAAATAAGGGCAAAACATTTGTGATGACTGTTGAGAATGACAGTTTTCAAATAACTAACAGATTCGTTGAGGTAGTAAGTAGATGAAAGATAGCATGGCTAAAAAGGAAATTATCTTTGACGCTGGATTAGTGCAAGTACCGTCAGACAAGGTCGGTGACGACATATCTGCTCAGAAACTTAATTTGTTATCAGAGGCTGAACGTACACTGTTGTTGGAAACTTGGAATGCCACTGAAACCGTCTATCCTGACCAGTTAGGTATCCATCAATTGTTTGAACGACAAGTGGAGAAAACCCCGACCGCGACGGCGTTAATCGCAGGAGATAAGACCCTGAGTTATGCGGAATTGAATGCTTGTGCTAACCGACTGACTCATCAACTGATTAAACAGGGGATTTGCCAGAATGATCATGTGGCAATCCTGTTAGAGCGATCTATCGAATTGGTGGTAGCTCAATTGGCTATTCTCAAGGCGGGGGCGGTTTATGTTCCTATCGATACCGGCATGCCGGACGAGAGAAAAAATGGGTTGATAAACGATTGCTTAGCCAAATTGTTGCTCACCGACGCACAAGCGAATATCCCGACTAATCTGGATGTCCCGCTAATTCGTCTCTCTGATGAGACAGGCGCGAACAAGGCGGAAGAGAGTTTCAATCCTGACTTACTTTATTCCAGTACTGCGCCAGCGTATATCATGTACACCTCCGGCTCGACTGGCACCCCAAAAGGGGTGATCGTGCCTCACCGCGCTGTGGTCCGACTCGTTATTAATAATGGTTATGTTGAAATTGAACCCAATGATCGGGTTGCTTTCGCGGCTAACCCGGCTTTCGATGCCAGTACTTTTGAAGTGTGGGCACCTTTACTCAATGGCGGGGCATTGGTGGTTATCGACCACACCACTTTGTTGACGCCGCCGGAATTTGTACAGGCATTAGACCGTTATCAAATTAATCTCTTATGGTTAAGCGTCGGCCTGTTTAACCGGCTAGCGGCGGAATTGTCCCCAGTGTTGCCACAGTTGAAAAATCTGATTATCGGCGGCGATATTCTTGACTCCCATGTGATTTCCCAGGTTTTACGCAAGAACCCGCCTCAGCAGTTATTGAATGCCTATGGGCCGACCGAGGGCACCACCTTTACCACCACATACCGGATTGAAACGTTATCCCCAGGAACAACCAACATTCCTATTGGTCGACCCATTGCCAATACGCGGGTTTACTTACTGGATGAGCAGGGCCAGCCCGTGCCATTGGGGAGGATGGGCGAGATTTATGTTGGTGGCGACGGGGTGGCCTGTGGTTATCTCAATCGCCCTGAATTGACCACTGAACGCTTTTTGGTTGATCCATTTAGTGATGCACCGGATGCGCGAATGTACCGGACCGGCGATTTAGCTCGCTACCTGCCGGATGGCAATCTGGAATTTTTGGGCCGCAACGATCAGCAAGTGAAAATCCGCGGGTTTCGGATTGAACCGGGAGAAATTGAAGCCCGATTGGTGGAGTATTCCGCAGTACGTGAAGCGGTGGTATTAGCGTTAGGTGAGGGGCAGGACAAGCAGTTAGTTGCTTATGTGTTGGCAGAGTCGGATAACGAATTGCCTACCCACTTGCGTGAACACCTAAGTGCGCGGTTGCCTGATTATATGGTGCCGGTGGCCTTTGTGCGGTTGGATGAATTCCCGTTAACTCCTAATGGCAAACTGGATCGTCGGGCATTACCGGCACCGGGGGAAGACGCCTTTGCTCGTCAGGTTTACGCCGCACCGCAAGGGGAGCGGGAAATTGCATTGGCGACTATCTGGCGTGAGTTACTGGGTATTGAGCAGATAAGTCGGCATGACAGCTTCTTTGCCTTGGGCGGCCATTCACTGCTCGGCGTGCGCATGATTGAACAGCTACGCCATTTAGGGCTGACATTGGCTGCCCGCGACCTGTTTCAATTGCCAATACTGGCAGAGTTGGCCCAAACATTGGGGCAGCATCAGATTGTGACAGTGCCGCCGAATGTCATTACCCCGGCGACCATTGAATTGACGCCAGCGATGTTGCCGTTAATTGATTTGACTCAGCCTGATATTGATTACATCGTCGGGCAGGTACCGGGTGGAGTGGTCAATATTCAGGATATTTATGCGCTGTCACCGTTGCAGGACGGTATCTTGTTTCACCATCTACTGGCGAAAGAAGGTGATCCTTACTTGCTGGCCTATCCAATGATCTTTGCTGACCGTGGTTTGCTAGACCGCTATTTATTTGCGGTACAACAGGTGGTTGACCGTCATGATATTTTGCGTACCGCTTTTATCTGGCAAGGATTATCCGTTCCGGCGCAGGTGGTTTGGCGTCAGGCCCCATTGTCAGTCACTGAACTGACGCTGAACCCGGCTGACGGACCGGTTGGTGATCAACTGGCGCAACGTTTTGATCCGCGGCAATACCGTTTCGATTTAAGTCAGGCACCGTTGTTACGCTTTGTGATAGCACAGGAAGAAGATGGCCGCTGGTACGTACTGCAATTACAACATCACCTGATTGGCGACCATACCACGCTGGAAGTCATGAACCTCGAAGTTCGGGCCTATCTTGAGGGACAGGGCGATAACCTGCCGACACCGGTACCGTTCCGTAATCTGGTGGCTCAGGCTCGGCAAGGGGTTGACCAGACAGAACATCACCGATTCTTTACCGACATGTTGGCAGAAGTGGATGAACCGACGTTACCGTTTGGGCTGACCGAGGTACATCGTGATGGTTCTCAGGTCACACAAGCGCACCGGATGTTGTCTCCCATGCTGAATGATCGTTTACGTGCTCAGGCGAGACGTATAGGTGTCAGTCTGGCAACCCTGTGCCATCTGGCTTGGGCACAGGTGCTGTCGCGTACCAGCGGACAAGAGAAAGTGGTGTTCGGCACCGTGCTATTTGGGCGTATGGCCGCCGGGGAAGGGGCCGACAGCGGTATGGGGCTGTTTATCAATACATTACCATTGCGGCTGGATATCGATGATACCCCGGTACACAATAGCGTCAGGGTAGCGCATACCCGGTTAGCCGGATTACTGGATTATGAGCATGCTTCATTGGCGTTGGCTCAACGTTGCAGTGGGGTACAGGGCGGCACACCGCTTTTTAGTGCCCTGTTGAATTACCGGCATAATGAGCAACCGATGGTCCCGCATGAGATGGTGCCGGGTATTGAATTTCTCGGCGAACAGGAGCGGACCAACTACCCGTTTGTGCTGTCGGTGGAGGATGGTGGCGATACACTGGGGCTGACTGCTCAGGTAGTACAACCGTTTGATTCAGAACGAGTATGCGGTTACATGCAACAGGCGCTGGAAAGTCTGGCGGATGCCCTTGAACAGGCGCCGGAAACGCCGGTACGGGCGCTAAACGTTTTGCCTGCATCGGAACGCACGTTATTGCTGGAAAACTGGAACGCGACTGAAACACCGTATCCTGAGCAACTCTGTATTCATCAGTTGATTGAACATCAGGTGGAAAAAAAACCGGAAGCCACGGCGCTGGTGTATGAAAATCAAACGCTCAGCTATGGACAATTGAATATCAGCGCTAACCGGCTTGCTCATCAACTGATTGCCTTGGGCGTCGTGCCAGATCAACCAGTGGCGATTTGCATGGCAAGTTCACTGGCGCGGGTAATAGCGGTGCTGGCGGTGCTGAAAGCGGGCGGAGCCTATGTGCCGTTGGACCCGGCTTATCCGGGAGAACGACTGTCACATATCCTGACCGATGTAGCCCCGGCTAGGGGGTTGAAGGTAATGGAGGTGAGGACAATAGTGCTGGCGGATAGTACCGGGCGGGCTGCATTGGGTGAGCAAACGCTTGCGGGACTGACGGTACTAGACCCGAATATCTTACCTGACCAGCCGGACAACAATCCGCAGGTTTCTGCCTTAACTTCTCGCCATCTGGCCTACGTGATTTACACTTCTGGATCGACCGGGATACCCAAAGGGGTAATGATTGAGCATCGTGGGCTAGTCAATCTTATCCGGGATAAAATCACCCAATTCGACATTCGCCCTGTTAGCCGGATGTTACAGTTTGCTTCATTTGGCTTTGATGCCGGTGTCTGGGAAACCATGATGGCATTAGGCAGTGGAGCCTGTCTGGTTATTCCGGCCGAAACTGTTCGTCAAGATCCGAGTCGCCTCTGGCATTACCTGGAAGAACAATCGGTGACGCACGCCTGCTTGACCCCGGCTTTGTTACGAGAAGGGTCCGATTTGCCAACGATAGCAATAAAACCGACATTAATATTGGGCGGTGAAGCGCCCAGTCCCGTGCTACTACGGGCGTTAAGTCATCAAGCAATCCTATTTAATGCCTATGGCCCGACAGAAATTACCGTCTGTGCCACCAGTTGGCGTTGTCCATCACACTATACTGATGTGTTGGTTCCCATTGGGCGCCCGACAGCGAATACACGTATTTATCTACTGGATAACCGCGGCCAGCCAGTTCCATTGGGCGCAGTGGGGGAACTCTATATTGGTGGGGATGGTGTCGCTCGTGGCTATTTCAATCAGCCAGATCTGACTGACGAACGTTTTCTAGCTGATCCATTTAGTGATGCTGCCGATGCCAGGATGTACCGGACCGGGGATTTGGTGCGCTACTTACCGGACGGCAATCTGGTGTTTGTTGGCCGTAACGACCAGCAGATTAAAATCCGTGGTTTCCGCATTGAGCCGGGAGAAATTGAAGCTCGGTTGGCAGAACACCCTATGGTGCGTGAAGCGCGGGTCGTGGCCTTGGGAGATGGGCAGGATAAACGTTTAGTTGCCTATGTTGTAGCCGATGCGGATAGTGGACTGGCGGCCAGTTTGCACACTCATTTGAGCGCTATATTGCCTGATTATATGGTGCCGGCGGCCTTTGTGCGTTTGGCGGCCTTCCCGCTGACGCCAAACGGTAAATTGGATCATCAGGCATTACCGGCACCGGGAGAAGATGCCTTCGCCCGCCAGATTTATGTCGCGCCACAAGGGGAAATGGAAATCGCAGTAGCGGCTATCTGGTGCGAATTATTGGGCGTTGAGCAGATAGGCCGACACGATAATTTCTTTGCCTTGGGCGGACATTCCCTGTTGGCAGTGCGGATGATGAACCGGATAGCCGCTTTCAGTGTTGACCTGCCGTTGGCCGCGTTGTTTATGTCTCCGTCATTGGCGACATTTACCGGGAAGATTTGCGCACAACGTAATACGGGCAGTGATAAATTGCCTGAAATTAGGCCAATATCCCGTGATAGTGTTTTGCCGTTATCGTTTGGTCAGCAGCGTATGTGGTTTCTGGCGCAATTTGAGGGGGTTAGTGATACCTACCATATTCCGACAGCCCTGCGTTTACGTGGACGGCTAAATCTTTCTGCTTGGCAGCAGGCCCTGAATCGACTGTTTGCTCGCCACGAGGCGCTCCGTTCTGTTTTTATCACCGTTGATGGTCAGCCTCAGGTTGAACTGTTACCAGCGGAATTTGGTCTACCGGTGAAAAAATACGATTTGCGTAAAGCATCTAACGTGAACGAACAATTTAAGCGCTTGTGTGTACAGGAAGCTGAAACGCCGTTTTATCTTGCTCGTGGCCCCCTAATTCGTTGCGCACTGATCCAACTGGCCGATGAAGAGCATATATTCTTACTGACTCAGCATCATATTATCTCCGATGCTTGGTCTTTAAAGATACTTGAATCAGAACTGGCTGCACTTTACGCTGCTTGTCTAAATCAACAGCCTGATCCGTTGCCGCGATTGACCATTCAATATCCTGATTATGCGGCCTGGCAGCGGCAGGTATTTTCTGGTGAAGGAGTACAGGCACAGCGTGATTACTGGCGTCGGACGTTGGCAGATGCACCGGTATTGCTTGAGTTGCCGATAGACAAACCTCGACCCTCCCAGCAATCATTTACCGGAGGTCGGGTCGCGGTGCACATTGATGCCACGTTGGTACAGGCGCTAAAACATCTGGGACAACAGCACGGTACCACACTGTTTATGACAGTGTTGACCGCTTGGGCTGTGTTGCTGTCGCGTTTGTCCGGGCAGGATGATGTCGTTATTGGTATACCGAGCGCTAACCGTAATCGGCGGGAAATTGAACCGCTGATTGGTTTCTTTGTTAACACATTGGCGTTGCGTATCGATTTATCCGATATGCCGGATGTGGTCACTCTACTGCGGCGTGTACGGCAGACGACACTAGAAGCGCAGGATCATCAGGACCTGCCTTTCGAGCAGGTGGTAGAAATTGTTCAACCGCCACGCAGACCGGAGCATACGCCACTGTTCCAGGTAATGTTTGCCTGGCAGGAGAATGAAACAGAGGAATGGCAATTACCGGAATTGGCGGTAACGTCATTCGAGCTAGGATACGATATAGCGAAATTCGATCTGCAACTGGAATTAACGGAAAAGGCAGGCGAAATTGTTGGAGAACTGAACTACTCTTCGGCCCTGTTCGACCATGAAACCATCGAAAGACAGGTTGGTTATTTGCAGGCCATATTGCGGGCAATGGTGAACCAATCTCAGCAACCTGTCACGGCTATCGATATTTTGTCATCCGCTGAACGGCAGTTATTGCTGGAGAATTGGAATACGACCGAAGAACCATACCCTACTCAGGTGTGTGTTCATCAGTTGTTTGAACAACAGGCAGAGAAGACCCCGGATGCCATAGCGGTGGTGTATGAAAATCAGACGCTTAGCTATGCAGAACTGAATGCCCGCGCCAACCGGCTAGCCCACCAGCTTATCGCCTTAGGCGTAACGCCGGATCAGCGGGTAGCGATTTGTGTGACACGCTCACTCGCGAGGGTCATCGGGTTGTTGGCGGTGATGAAAGCGGGCGGGGCCTATGTGCCGTTAGATCCAGCCTATCCCGGTGAACGTCTGGCTTATATGCTCACTGATGCGACACCGGTTATTTTACTGGCGGATAATGTTGGGCAGGCCGCGCTAGGTGAGGACGTTTTGGCGACGTTGATTGTGCTCGATCCGAATACCTTGCTGGAGCAGCCAGACCATAATCCGCAAGTATTTGGACTGACCCCACAGCATCTGGCCTATGTGATTTACACTTCCGGCTCAACGGGCAGACCAAAAGGTGTGATGATTGAACATCGTAGCGTGGTTAATTTGACGCTGACACAAATTACTCAGTTTGATGTTTGTGCCACCAGCCGAATGTTGCAGTTTGCTTCATTTGGGTTCGATGCCAGTGTCTGGGAAATCATGATGGCGCTGAGCTGTGGGGCCATGCTGGTTATTCCTACAGAAACCGTGCGGCGAGATCCACAGCGCCTTTGGCGTTACCTGGAAGAACAGGCAGTGACCCATGCCTGTTTGACGCCGGCTATGTTTCATGATGGAGCCGATTTACCGGCGATAGCGATCAAGCCAACATTAATATTTGCAGGAGAAGCACCGAGTACTGCGTTATTTCAGGCACTGTGCAGCCGGGCCGATTTGTTTAACGCTTATGGGCCGACGGAAATTACCGTGTGTGCGACCACCTGGAATTGCCCGTCAAATTATACCGGGGGATTAATCCCCATCGGCAGCCCGACCGCCAACAAACGCCTTTATCTGCTGGATGAACACGGCCAGCCAGTCCCATTGGGCACCGTGGGGGAATTGTATATTGGTGGCGTTGGGGTAGCGCGTGGCTATCTCAATCGCCCTGAATTGACGGCTGAACGTTTCCTGCATGATCCGTTTAGAGATGAAGCGGATGCCCGAATGTACCGTACCGGGGATTTGGCCCGCTACTTGCCGGACGGCAATCTGGTATTTGTTGGTCGTAATGACCAACAGGTTAAAATCCGTGGTTTCCGCATTGAGCCGGGAGAAATTGAGGAACGATTGATTGAACACTCTGAGGTAAGTGAAGCGCTGGTATTGGTGTTGGGTGACGGGCAGGATAAACGACTGGTGGCTTATGTGGTGGCGCCAGCGGATGACGGACTGGCGGCTTATGTGGTGGCGCCAGCGGATGACGGACTGGCGGCCAGATTGCGTGAGCACCTGAGTGATATTTTGCCTGACTATATGATACCGGCGGCTTTTGTGCGTTTGGATGCCTTTCCGCTGACCCCTAACGGTAAGCTGGATCGCCGGTCGCTGCCAGCACCGGGGGAGAACGCCTTTGCTCGCCAAGCTTACCAAGCGCCACAAGGGGAAATGGAGATAGCATTAGCCACTATCTGGCGCGAATTGCTGAATGTTGAACAGGTTGGCCGACATGACAGTTTCTTTGCCTTGGGCGGTCACTCGCTGTTGGCAGTCAGGATGATTGAGCGTTTACGGCGTATAGGATTGGGCCTGTCGGTGCAAACACTATTCCAGCATCCGACATTAAGTGTATTGGCCCAATCTTTGGTGCCGCATCGTGAAATTAGCGTGCCTGATAACGGTATTACCGCGGATACGACTGTGCTGACGCCAGCCATGTTGCCGCTGATTGATCTGACTCAAGCTGAAATTGATCGTATTGTTGAGCAAGTACCGGGTGGAATTGCCAATATTCAGGATATCTATGCGCTGTCACCGTTACAGGATGGCATTTTATTCCACCATCTATTGGCAAATGAGGGTGATCCCTATCTACTGATTACTCAACAGGCTTTTGCTGATCGACCCTTACTTGACCGCTATCTGGCTGCGGTTCAACAGGTGGTTGACCGCCATGATATCTTGCGTACCGCCTTTATCTGGGAAGGGTTGTCTGTGCCGGCTCAGGTAATTTGCCGTCAGGCGCCTTTGTCCGTAACGGAATTGACGCTCGACCCGGCTGATGGGCCGATCAGTAACCAACTGGCTCAACGTTTTGACCCGCGCCGGCATCGAATTGACCTGAATCAGGCGCCGTTATTACGTTTTGTTGTGGCGCCGGAGAGCGATGGTCGTTGGATTGTGTTGCAATTGCTGCATCACCTCATTGGCGACCATACCACGTTGGAGGTGATGAACAGCGAAGTGCAAGCTTTTCTCTCTGGGCGAATAGACACCGGGCGAATAGACAGCTTGCCTACGCCGGTCCCATTCCGCAATCTAGTGGCGCAGGCTCGTTTGGGTGTCAGCCAGACAGAGCATACCCGTTTCTTTACCGACATGCTGGCTGAGGTGGATGAGCCGACACTGCCATTTGGGTTGGCGGAAGCACATCATGATGGTTCACAAGTGACGGAATCTCACCGGATGCTGACAGCAGGACTGAACAAGCGCTTACGTGGTCAGGCGCGGCGGTTAGGCGTCAGTGTAGCGGCGCTATGTCATCTGGCTTGGGCACAGGTGCTATCGCGTACCAGTGGGCAAACGCAAGTGGTGTTCGGTACGGTGCTGTTTGGACGTATGCAAGCGAGAGAAGGATCTGATAGTGGCATGGGGCTATTTATTAACACCTTGCCGTTGCGATTGGATATCGATAATACCCCGGTGCGGGACAGTGTACGCGCCGCACATAGCCGACTGGCGGGATTGTTGGAACATGAGCACGCTTCACTGGCGCTGGCGCAACGTTGCAGTGGCGTAGACAGTGGAACGCCACTTTTTAATGCGCTGTTGAACTACCGACATAATACCCAGCCGGTCACACCAGATGAAATTGTGAGTGGCATCGAATTCCTTGGCGCACAGGAGCGGACCAACTATCCATTTGTGTTGTCGGTAGAGGATGGTGGCTCTGATCTAGGGCTGACGGCTCAAGTGGTGCAACCATTCGATCCAGAACGGATATGTGACTATATGCAACAGACGTTGACAAGTCTGGTGCAGGCGCTTGAGCAGGCGTCCGATATGCCGGTACAGCAGTTAGAAATTCTGCCGACAACTGAACGCACATTATTGTTAAAAACCTGGAACACCACTGAAACGGCGTACCCTGAGCGGTTGTGCATTCATCAACTGTTTGAACAGCAAGTGGAGAAGACCCCGGATGCCACGGCGCTGATACATGAAAACCAATCCCTTAGTTATGTGGAATTGAATGCTGATGCTAACCGATTGGCTCACCAACTTATTGCGCTGGGTGTCGCGCCGGATCAGCGGGTGGCGATTTGCGTAGCAAGTTCACCGGCGCGGATAGTGGCGCTGTTGGCGGTGTTGAAAGCGGGAGGCGCTTACGTGCCATTGGACCCGGCCTATCCGGGTGAACGTCTGGCCCATATTTTGACTGATGCTGAACCGATTATTTTATTGGCAGATAGTGTTGGACGTTCAGCTTTAGGTGAGCAAATGCTTGTGGGGCAGACAGTGATTGATCCGCATTTATTGCCTGATCAATCGGATAACAACCCACAACTATCTACATTGACCTACCGTCATCTGGCTTATGTGATTTACACCTCTGGTTCGACCGGCACGCCAAAAGGGGTGATGGTGGAGCATCGTGGGTTAGTCAACCTTATTCAGGATAAAATCGCTCGATTTGACATTTTCCCCGCTAGCCGGATGTTGCAGTTTGCTTCATTTGGTTTTGATGCGGGTGTCTGGGAAATGATGATGGCGCTATGCGGTGGTGCCGCTCTGGTTATTCCTGATGAGTCTGTTCGCCAGGACCCACACCGCCTTTGGCATTATCTGCAAGAGCAGTCAGTGACGCACGCTTGTTTGACTCCGGCTTTGCTGCGGGATGGGGCTGATTTGCCGGTGATAACGGTAAAACCTACCTTGATATTGGGCGGTGAAGCGCCCAGCGTGGCGTTGCTTAAAGCGTTGCGCAACAAGGCTACGGTATTCAATGCTTATGGTCCAACGGAAATCACCGTTTGTGCAACCAGTTGGCGTTGCCCACTAAACTATACCAATGTGTTAATTCCCATCGGGCGCCCAACAGCCAACACCCGTCTCTATCTGCTAGATGCCCTCGGTCAGCCCGTGCCGCTAGGGGCAGTGGGTGAACTCTATATTGGTGGCATCGGTGTGGCGCGTGGCTATCTCAATCGTCCTGAACTGACCGACGAACGTTTCCTTGCAGACCCATTTAGTCATATTGCTGATGCCCGGATGTATCGAACTGGGGACTTAGTTCGCTATCTGCCGGATGGCAATCTGGTGTTTGTTGGTCGTAACGACCAGCAGATTAAAATCCGCGGTTTCCGCATTGAACCGGGAGAAATCGAAGCCCGGCTGACAGAATACTCCGGGGTGCGTGAAGCGCTGGTACTGGCCTTAGGCGATGGGCCGGATAAACGGCTGGTGGCTTATGTGGCGGCGGAAGCAGATGACGGGTTGGTTAACCGTCTGCGTGAACATCTGAGTGGGTTGTTACCTGATTACATGGTACCGGCGGCCTTTGTGCGGTTGGATGCTTTTCCGTTGACGCCTAACGGCAAGCTGGATCGCCGGGCGTTACCCGCACCGGGGGAAGATGCTTTTGCCCACCAGATTTACGCTGCGCCGCAAGGAGAAACCGAAACCGCATTGGCTGCTATCTGGCGTGAATTACTGGGCGTTGAACAGATTAGCCGGTACGACAGCTTCTTTGCCTTGGGGGGCCATTCGTTGCTTGCGGTACGGATGGTTGAACGTTTGCGTAATTTGGGTTTAACGCTGGCAGTACGTGATCTGTTCCAATCCCCGATACTGTCTGAACTGGCGCAAACATTGAGGCTGAATCAGACCGAAAAAGTGCCGGCCAACATGATTACACCGGCCACCACGGTGTTAACGCCAGAAATGTTACCGCTGATTGATCTCACTCAGTCTGAAATTGATCACATCGTCGAACAGGTACCGGGCGGGATAGCCAATATTCAGGATATCTATGCGTTGTCGCCGTTACAGGACGGTATCCTGTTCCACCATTTGCTGGCAAACGAAGGCGATCCCTATCTGTTGGCAGGTCAAATGGCTTTTGCTGACCGGCCTCTGCTGGATCGTTATCTGGCGGCGGTTCAGCAGGTGATTAACCGTCATGACATCCTACGGACCGCCTTTATCTGGCAAGGAATATCCGTTCCGGCGCAGGTCGTTTGCCGTCAGGTGTCGTTGTCGGTGATGGAATTGCCATTAGATCCGGCTGACGGACCGATCAGCGAACAATTAGCACAACGGTTTAACCCACGTCAATATCGTCTCGATTTGGGGCAGGCGCCGCTGTTGCGCTTTGTGGTGGCACAGGAGAGTGATGGTCGTTGGATTGTTTTGCAACTGATGCATCATTTGATTGGCGACCATACCGCGCTGGATGTGATGAGCCACGAAGTTCAGGCGTACCTTGACGGGCAGGACGGCAACCTGCCAGCCCCAGCGCCATTCCGTAATCTGGTGGCGCAGTCCCGATTAGGGATAAGTCAGGAAGAACATACCCGTTTCTTTACCGAGATGTTGGCTGAGGTTGATGAACCGACGTTACCGTTTGGGCTGGCGGAAGTTCGCCATGATGGCTCGCAGATGACCGAATCGCACCGGATGTTGACCCCTGAGTTAAATAACAGTTTACGTGGTCAGGCTCGGCGATTGGGGGTGAGCTTGGCTGCCCTATGTCATCTGGCCTGGGCACAGGTGTTATCACGTACCAGCGGACAGCAGCAGGTAGTATTTGGCACCGTCTTATTTGGGCGCATGGCGGCGGGTGAAGGGGCTGAAAATGGCATGGGGCTGTTTATCAATACCTTGCCGCTACGGTTGGATATGGATGATACCTCGGTACGAGACAGCGTACAGGTAGCACATCACCGGCTGGCGGGATTATTGGAACACGAATATGCCTCGTTGGCACTGGCTCAACGTTGTAGCGGGGTGCAGGGAGGAACGCCTCTATTTAGTACCTTGCTGAACTACCGACACAATATAGCTTCGGTGGAATCGAATGAGATCATGAGCGGTGTTGAATTTCTCGGTGCACAGGAGCGGACTAACTATCCGTTTACGCTGTCAGTAGAAGATTTTGGTGATGCACTGGGGCTGACAGCGCAAATCGTCCAGCCGTTTGATGCCGAGCGGGTGTGTGGCTATATGCAACAGGCGTTGGAAAGTCTGGTGGGTGCACTGGAGCACGCCTCGGAAACCCCGGTTCAGCGGTTGGAAATTTTATCGGCAGTAGAAAGGAAACGGCTACTGAAAGTCGGCAATGGCCCGCAAACGACATATTCCAACTCGTTGTGTATTCATCATCTGTTTGAACAGCAAGTGGCGAAAAATCCTGAGGCAACGGCACTGGTCTATGAAGAGCAGACTCTTAGCTATGCAGAATTGAATGCATATGCTAACCGACTGGCTCATCAGTTAATTGAACTCGGAGTGGAACCCGATCAACGGGTGGCGATTTGTGTCACGCGTTCACCGTCAAGAGTGGTGGCGCTACTGGCGGTACTCAAAGCGGGTGGGGCTTATGTTCCCTTAGATCCAGCCTACCCGGGTGACCGGCTAGCTTATATGCTCACGGATGCGACACCGTCGGTGGTACTGGCAGATAATGTGGGCCGTACTGCGCTAGGTGAACAGGCGCTGACGGCGTTAACGGTACTTGATCCGAATGTTCTGCCTGATCAGCCGGATAATAATCCGCACGTCCCGGCGCTAACCTCACGACATCTGGCGTATGTGATTTACACTTCTGGTTCCACCGGTACACCAAAAGGGGTGATGGTCGAACATCATGGCTTGGTCAATTTAATTTGGGAGAAAATCACCCAATTTGACATTTGCTCGGATAGCCGGATGTTACAGTTTGCTTCATTTGGTTTCGATGCCAGTGTCTGGGAAATCATGGTGGCACTGTGTGGGGGAGCTACCCTAGACATTCCGGTTGATAGCGTTCGTCAAGACCCGCTGCGCCTGTGGCGTTATCTGGAAGAACGGCGGGTAACACACGCCTGTTTGACCCCGGCTCTGTTACGGGATGGTGCCGATTTACCGGCGATAACGATAAAGCCCACCTTGATACTGGGCGGAGAAGCACCCAGTGCGGCGTTGTTGCAAGCATTACGTGGTCGGGCAACGTTGTTTAATGCTTATGGCCCGACAGAAATCACCGTCTGTGCAACCTGCTGGCGTTGCCCGCCAGACTATACTGATATGCTGATCCCGATTGGGCGTCCGACAGCGAATACCTCTATTTATCTCTTGGATAATCACGGCCAGCCAGTGCCATTTGGGGCAGTGGGGGAATTGTACATTGGTGGTGCCGGTGTCGCGCGTGGCTATCTCAACCGCTCTGATTTGACGACTGAACGTTTCCTGACAGATCCGTTCAGCGATCAACCGGATGCTCGTATGTACCGAACCGGGGATTTAGCCCGCTATCTGCCAGATGGCAATCTGGTCTTCGTTGGTCGTAATGATCAACAGATTAAAATCCGGGGTTTCCGCATTGAACCGGGTGAAATCGAAGCGCGGTTGATGGAGTACCCTGCTGTGCGTGAGGCGATTGTATTGGCACTGGGAAATGGTCAGGATAAACGTCTGGTGGCTTATGTCGCAGCTGAGGCGGATGATGGACTGGCTAGTCAATTACATCGTCATTTAAGAGCTTTATTGCCTGACTATATGGTGCCGTCAGCTTTTGTGCGTCTGGACGCCTTTCTGTTGACTCCGAACGGCAAGTTGGATCACCGGGCATTACCGGTGCCTGATCAGAACGCGTTTGCCCGTCAGATCTATGAAGCGCCGCAAGGCGAAGCAGAGATCGCCTTGGCGGCTGTCTGGCGTGAATTACTGGGGGTTGAGCGAATTGGCCGGCATGACAACTTCTTTACCTTGGGTGGACACTCGCTGCTTGCTATGCGGATGATCAATCTGGCCGCAGAACGAGGGTTGATTTGCTCATTAAATAATCTGTTCCAATTCCCGGTGCTAGCGGAATTGGTGTCAGAGATCACCTCAGATCCGCTGTCTCAATTGCAAAACAGTGCCATACCGGTGCGACCGGATGGAACCGAACCGCCGCTCTTCTTCGTGCCGAGTGGCATGGATGACTATTCCTATGTTTTTGGGCTGGCTCAGCATATTCAGGCGGATTACCCGATTTATGCGCTACCTTGGCCGTCTATCAATGAGGAACAGGCATCGACCATTGAAGCTCTGGCGACCAGAATGATCACCTTTATGAAGGCAGTGCAACCAGAAGGCCCGTATCGGATATACGGCTACTCTTCTGGCGGTATACTGGCTTATGCCATTGCTCAGCAACTGCTGCATGCCGGAGAGACAGTTAATTTCTTGGGGCTAATTGATACACCGGCTCCGCACTGTTTCAAGACACGAGTCGATCAACCTAAACTTCAGTTCCTTGCTGAATTGGCAAGGCAGTCAGTGGATGAGCATCCTCAAGAGATTGCTGCATTGCATCAGAAAATGGACGAACTGAATTTAGTGCAATTTATTGCAGCAGCGCAGAAGTTGGAATTATACCCATCAAATCTGCGCCCTGACTTAATTGCCAAACGTTGGGTACAGATGGGAAATTATGTCCAGATGGTTAAGGATTATGAGCCGAAAGCGCTGGCGATAACGCTACATCAATTCTATGCGATGGAATCTTATCCACAGATTCCATTTGTTACCGATGTTGCGCTACAGTCCGTAACGATGGAACCGTCGTTAGGTTGGGAACAGATAGTTCCTGACTCTTCGCTACAGTTAACCTCGGTTCCGGGGGATCATTTTAGTCTGATGGAAGATAGTGAAAATAAAACTATTTTGGCTAAGACCTTAAGCAGGGCGTTGGCAATGAATTGTGAGGCGGAGGCGCTGTAATGCCAGTGATATTGTGGGATGAAAGGCTATACTTAAATAAAAATAGTTAAAAATCAATTTGTCCGGTGAGCGGTTTTTATAATAGCCGGACAATCTTGCTGAATATATACCCGTCATCTTTCAAGTTGCCTCTTTGTTGGCTGCACTCGCTCACCCCGGTCACATAGTTACCTATGCTCCCGGGGATTCACTCCCTTGCCGTCGCGATGCATCTTGAAATCCATAGGGTATAAATGAGGAAATAGCGTAATCGTTAACTGTTTTTGTTAACAGAATAGCTGTCAGAATAAATATCACCACAGATATTCCGATTAAAACATTTGGCTATATGGGTGAGAGCCATGATTATACTTTTCTCAGTGAAGAGGGAATGTTGCTATGGGGTTATCTTGATGTTATTAAATATTTTGTTCAACATGCTGTTATATCGGTGGTGACAATGGGGGGCATTAAAAAATTGTATTTTTTTGAAAAAAAGAGTTGATCTTTATCAGCACCCGTTAAGAAGATAGAAAAATTCAGAAATCGCTCATCCTGTTTATGCATGATGTTATGCAGCGACTTTTGCAGTAGATGCTCCTTTGAAAGTAGCTAGTTCCAGTTTACCGAAGGATTTACGTATTGATATAGGGAGAATAATGGAAGTAAGCTTACAACGTGAATTCATTATCGCCGCTGAACTAGTCAATCGCTACGCCAACGGCATGCTGCTCAGGACGCCGTTTTTTCATGAAGCTCTCAACCGTGATGCGAAAAAAGATAGGCACTTATATTCTGTGGCAGTGATATTTCTCTGCCCATTATTATCCCGTTTTAACCTAAAAAGGAAAAGAGAAGGAAAAGAGAATGAAAACTGAAATATTAGCCAATATGCAGACTCGTTGTATCGGGCGTTATCTGATTGATATTCCCTTGGCATTTGAAAACATCATCAACAATGAGATATTTATTGATGATGCAAAAATAGAAACCAAGCGTATGCATCTATCCGCATTTGAACAGCGCATAGAGATAAGAGAGCAAAAATTAAGGACGACTAAAACTGCCGATCCGAAAGATCTGCCCTTTTTAAAGAAAGTTTATCATCTCCAGGGAAAATTATATGGCGTGATTTTTGATAGAAATAATAGTGTCAGTGAACCCGGTTTTTCCAGAATATTAGAAGCCCATTTATATGATAATGAGGTTGCTTTTATTATAGAAATGAAATTTATAGAGATATCAGATGATAAATATAGTTATTCAAGAAACCTTTATATAAACTCTGGATTGAATGAAAGCCAATATAAAATGTTTTCTCAAACTCTGGACAAAATGCAAAGGCTAATTGCCAGAATCAGTGGCAGAAAGGATAGTGATATTCCGATAGAGGCAGGAATCTGTATCCCTGATGGTTTTATTGCCGACTATAATAATGAAAAAGAAAATATAAAGTTTGTCTATCAAGGAAATCAGGATGATAATTTCACATTCAGTCTTGAAATTATTAATGACTTTAAAGGGGAAGGCACTTTACTTGAACGTATTAGTGCGATTGAAAGGGATTGGTTTATTAACTATGGCAAGATAATAAGAAAGGGGGAAAGAGAAATAAATGGGATTCATGGGGATGAGTTATTAGCAGTAGATATGCAATCTCTTGACAATAATCCGCGTTATCAATTTGATTTTATTGCAAATGATATGGTATTGAATGATAAAAAAATCTGTGTTGTTATTATGTTAATGAATTACCAGTTACCTGCAACGCCATATACCGAAGATGAATTGATCGCGTTTTGGGATGCAATCACGAAAACCTTTCGTAGAGGACCGGATGCTTTCGAATAGCGATGAAGTGAGAGGGATAGTGTTTTAAATAATTCACTAATGGGATCATCCGTCCATCAAAGCGCTTTCGACGGGACAGATTATATTGGAATTGAAAATCAGAAATCCATGTTGATATTAATATAAAATGAATTTTCTCCCTTGTTTGTAAATTTCTGGTGCTATTATCTCGGTGTCGAAGTAAATAAATTTTTAAATAAGAAAAAAATAGAAAAATTATTTTAATTCGTTTTGCCATAATAGCGTTAATAATGTTGTTTCAGCGGTAGCCTTATTAATATACCCGTCATCTTTCAAGTTGCCTCTTTGTTGGCTGCACTCACTCACCCCGGTCACATAGTTCGCTATGCTCCCGGGGATTCGCTCCCTTGCCGTCGCGATGCATCTTGAAATCCATAGGGTATAGATCAAGGCTACCGCTATTTATTCTGGTACGTCCAGATTGAATATTATTGTCAGTAACAGAATAGTTTAATAATAAAATTGCTATGACAATAAGAATTTTTCTGGTACATAATGATGAAAATTATTCGCTAAACAGTATTCTTCCAGTTGTTGGCTGGAATGAATCCCTATCTTGTTATATATCTGGGCCATATAGGTTTCAATGGTACGATAAGCAATATTTAATATCTGTCTAATTTGTTGTCTGGTGTATTTTTGTAAAAAGAAAAAAATGATATCCCATTCACGTGGCGTAAAAATATCGCTTGGGGGTTGAAGTATAATGGATGCGGGTAGTTTTTTATAATATTGATGTAGGCTGGCTAATGAGTAGCTTTTGGCTTCCCAACAATGATACATGACGCCAATACAATTTCCATCTTCATGATAAAAAGGCAATTTTTCACAGAAGTAAGATGATAACATTTGATCTTGTCCGAATATATGTGTTTCAACTGAACATATTCTCTGTCCTTTTGCCATGACCATACTATCTTGAATAATAAATTCCTTAGCAAATTCAGCTCCATCCCAAGGGAGTTCATGATCATAAAGTCCATCATAATTAAATGAGGCTTTAAAATTATGAATATATTTCTTTGTTGCTGAGTTACCATAAATGAAATTTGAAGAGCTATCTTTTATTCCCCACGGCTCATTGCTGATTTCCATCGTATTGATAATTTGAGGTGATATCGTATAGTTCTTCATAAAGACTCCTTGAAAATTTTCAGCTTAAATAAACGTTCTACTTTGAGATTCCCTAGCGCTTTCTGGGATATAGCGATAAAATTGATGTTTTTCATAAGAATTTTCTAGTGTTATATATTATGGCAGCATGAATTGTTGCTTGTTATTTGACTTATTGTTTTGGTTGCCTATTTATTATATTTAAAACAATGAGTTATGTAGTAAGGCTTCTTGCAATCAAATAATTTATTAATATTATGAATGAATTATTTTGTTGCTGGATTGCCGTAAATAAAGCATGAAGAACTATCTTTTACTTCCCTACAGTTCATTACCTAATCTGAGGTGATATTGCATAGTTCTTCTTCATAATAAAAATTTTATTGTGATTTAGGGCTTAAGGAAATATTCTGCTTTCCCGGTTCACAAATCTCTCTGGCACGTAGAGGTCATAGTCATTCGTGCGACAATAGTCTTCTAATTGACGGCTAGAATGAACACCAATTCGTTTATATATTCGTGAGAAATGGGTTTCAACCGTACGATAGGAAATATTTAACATCCTACCGATTTGTTTACTGGTATACTTATGTAACATGAGGAAAATAACATCCCATTCCCGTTGCGTAAATATATCGGTTGGTGGAGAGAACAGAATAGATGATGGTAGTTTTCCATAAAATAGACGGGTAAATGAGAAATCCTGAGCTTTCCATCCGTGAAAAATGACGCCGACACATTCGTTATCATCATTATAGAATGGATATTTTTCTTGGAAATAAGATGAAAGAAAATTATCTTTCCCATACATATGTGTTTCAAGCGAACATACTCTTGAGTCTTTCTCCATTACACTTCGATCATGAATAACAAATTCTTTTGTAAACTCAGCGCCATCCCAAGGAATTTCATCATCATATTTCCCTTCATAATCAAATGAACCTAGAAGATTCTGGATATGCTTAAATGCTAAGTTACCATAAATAAAACATGAATTTTTATCTTTGATCCCCCAAGGTTCATTACTTTGCTGCATGGTATTAATGACTTGAGATGAAATATTTATCTTATTAAATTTTCTCATAATGAGATCCTGCCGTGTAATTAATGTTTTATAAATTTACAATTCCTTACTACCAATAGTGATAAAACGTTCAGGAATATAAAGATGATAGTTATTTTTCTGACAGAAATCCGCTAATTCTATCTGTAGTGGTAAATTAAATTTCTGGTAAATTGACTGAATATGATTAACAACATCTTCTGTGCTCATGGTTAATTCTTCACCGATGCTCTCTTCATCCTGTGAACGCAGGGTTAGAAAAAGCACTTCCCACTCAGTTTGCGTCAATAGATTATTTGGTGGCGTAAATTGCAGGTTTGATGGCAATGTTTTGTCATAATAGTAAGAAACAGAAAAATCTTGAGGTTGATACATATGAAAGAAGATCCCAATGCAATCATTATTCTCATCATAAAGGGGAAATTTATCACAAATATAGCTTTGTTTGACGTTATTTTCTCCAAACAGATGTGTTTCTAGTGAAGTGATGCGTTGCATAGTTTGGATGGCTTTTTGATCCTGACGGTGGACTTCTTCTGCATATTCGGCGATAGGCGTGGGCAATTCACCCATGGTCAGCCCGATAATATCGAAATCTTCAGGAAGGTTGAGTAGTTGATAGAAAGCAGGGTTAGCATAAATAAATCTTGACTGATGATCTCTGGCGCCCCAAGGTTCATTGCTTTTGTCCCACATCAGGGTTAATTGTGGTGTAATGAGAGTGGATTTGTTTCGTATGTTTGACATAGTAACTCCTAAATTCCTATTTAAATCATTATCTGAATGGTTGCTTTTTCGATTATATCTTAAGTGGACAGCCATATAATAGAATATAATGCTTTTCTCGTCAAAAAGCGTATGTTTATTAATTTAATTTTTACTATTTAATAATGAAACTTTAAATGGCAAGAAATATAACCATATATACTATTTTAGATGAAGATTATTTAAATGATTTATTGAAAGAGTAGGTAGAGGCTGTTGCTGTGCTCGCTGCTGTGCCTGATATCAGCTATTTTAGCTGAAAAATAGCTACTGTTAATGGTAAATAATTGCAGATTATAGTTGAAATTATCAGCATCCTCATTGTTGTCAGTTGTTAAATAATTATTTGTCCTAATGCTTAAGAGCTATTCTGTTAAACGATTTGATTTATTCGTCTTTGTAATAAAGAACAAATCTGAACAGCGGCGTGAAAAAAATAGTGGTTTTTGGTCATATTTTTGATGTGGCATTAAGATTGAACTAAATAGATTACGCCTATTGGGATAGGCTCTAAGTATATGCTCTTGGTTTTTTACCTTGTTTGTGCTCATTACCCTTTTAAAAGGGGTGTTGACAATAGTGACTCTCTTGGGATTAAGTAGTAAATACTTAATGAACAATGCTAGCATAAATTTGGTTTTTTATTGGAATTTAATTTTTTCTTGATGCTATACCCTATGGATTTCAAGATGCATCGCGGCGGTAAGGGAACGAATCCCCGGGAGCATAGATAACGATGTGACCGGGGTGAGTGAGTGCAGCCAACAAAGAGGCAGCTTGAAAGATGACGGGTATAACACGCAAGTTTAATGGGAAGTAAAAAGATCGGCAAAGATGAGCTTGATATGACAAAAGGCACGGAGGTACGTTCTTATGATGCCTTTTAGGTCGTGGAAGATATCAACAGTGGATGGAACAGTAGAAACGCAACCATTGTTGTTGAACTTAGGGTTCAATATGGCTACCATCGATCGAAGGTACAGTTATCAATTTGATATACCCTATGGATTTCAAGATGGATCGCGACGGCAAGGGAGAGAATCCCCGGGAGCATAGATAACGATGTGACCGGGGTGAGCGAGTGCAGCCAACAAAGAAGCAATTTGAAAGATGACGGGTATAACTCGTCCTTTTTAGATGATTAGCGGGGAATAGGAGGAGGTTATATGCCAGCAAGATTGGTAAATCCTGAAAAGGTTAATGAGGTTTTCGCTCATCTGAATGAAAGCTCAGATAATCATACCCTCTATACTGCGTTGATGAATGGGGTTGATATTACTGATCAGATAAAAGGGTTGTTGCTTTCGCCTGGTTCGTGTTGATGGTCGATTTGGTAATCGTATCAGTCAATCCCACTTCGAGCTGGCGTTGGTTAACGATGTGTCTCAAGAAGTCGTCTACTATAACAGAGTTATTATACAGCCTGATGTAGTATTAAATCGCCGCCCTGTAACACAAATTCTTGTTTGGCGTATTCTGAAACGTGAACATCGAACGGTTTTGCATGAACTGGCTGGTCAGGTGTTCTTCGGTTACTTGCTCGAATCTTATAATGTGATTGTGTCAGATATGAACCAGACTTATGACGGTATTTCTTTTTGGCAGGCCCGTATGTATGACGCGCTGGCGTATAATATGCATGTTTATGCTTATGATATGATTACCTGTGAGTTGCGTAAGATTTTGACCCAGAATGATGTTAGTCGCCAAGAGTCTTGGTTATGGGGAGATCCTGAACATCATCAGAATAGATTGGCAATTATTTCGAAAAGTGAATTACCCATCCAATAGACCCACTTTGTGTTGAGGGTCCCCACAAATCATCGCTAATAAACCAACACCATATTTCGGTAGGTTTTAGCGAGGTGTTTTAATACATTTTTAAGTGTTATTTCTATTAAAATGAACGGAGAGTGTTGTAAGACATTCTCTGCTAACGTTAAATATGAAATGACTCGCCTTGATTTAACGCTATTTGCCTGATATCTCAAGTGTATACCCTATGAATTTCAAGATGCATCGCTACGGTAAGGGAACGAATCCCCGGGAGAATAGGTAACTATGTGACCGAGGTGAGTGAGCGCAGCTAACAAAGAGACAACTTGAAAGATAACGGGTATAAATAGTTATAGATATTTACATCTATAGTTAATTCATATAACAATTTGATTTAAATCAACAAAAAGGCTTTTATTTATTTTTTATTGTTAATAAGATGTGTTACATTTCAACCAGTGTTCTATAGAATTAAAAAGTGAGCAAGTTTATATGGTGAGTATATAAGGAATTATTGTTGTTTCCTTATATTGTCATTTCGATAGAAATGAAAAAAGAAAGGAAATATTAATATGCAGCTTGTAAATATAATAAAACCAACACATAGATGTAATTTGGCATGTAAATACTGTTATAATGAAGATGAAAGACAGCCTATTATGTCATTGGAAATATTGGAAAAAACAATTAAAGATACGTTTGAATATGCCAATAAAATAAAGGTTTTTACTTATGTCCATTTTATATGGCATGGTGGTGAACCGATGTTTCCAGGTATTAAGTTTTATGAAAATGTTATTGCATTTCAAAAAAATATAGTAACGGCATAAAGTATTTAAATGCCTTACAAACAAATGGAACATTTATAACTCAAAGATGGTGTGATTTCATTAAGGAAAATAATTTCTTTATGTCCATATCCATTGATGGACCAAAAGAAATAAATGATAAAAATAGAGTAACTCACAAAAATATTGGAAGTTTTGATAAGGTCTTTGAGGGTGTGAAAAAATTAAGAAGAAATAAAATTGAAGTTGGCTGCGCACTAGTAATTAGCAAATCAAGTCTAGGTTATATAGATGAAATATACAATTTCATGCTAAAAAATAATTTGCCATTTAATGTTATCCCATTAAATAAATCAGGAAACGCTGTAGATAATTATACAGATCTAGGATTAGATCCTGATGAATACTATATACCTTGGAGTAAATTATACGACAAATGGTTTTATGCAGCCCCTGAGAACTATATATTTATTTCTGATTTTGTAAGAAAAACTCAGGCAATATTAGCAGGAAGAGCAGCAGATTGTTTAGGAATGTCTCAATGCGGTAACACTACTTTCTCTGTTGATCCTATAGGCGATGTATATCCATGTGCAAGCCTTTCCGCTCAACCCGATATGAAATATGGCAATCTTCAGAATAACTCTATTCTAGAATTAATGACTGGGCCACGGGCCACTTTGTATAGAACACGGGAGAGTTTCGATTCATGTCAAAAATGTAAGTGGCAACATGTATGTCACGGTGGTTGCCCTGCAAGGGCATATAAATATAACGAGAATAATATATATAATAAAGACTATTATTGCCCAAGCTTATATAAGATATATGAGCACATAGAAAGAAGACTAAATGAAAAAGGTTTAACAGCAAGTAAGCTATATGATAAACACATGAGTGACGGTCTGCTTGGAACTGATGCTTTCTTAGAAGTCAAAAAGCATAAATCCAAGTTAATAGAAGTAGTAAACATTAACTAATTGATAATAAGGAACTAACTATGAAAGACTTAAAAAAGAGTAGCTCTTGGAATAAAGCATTGTTAGATTGCGTAGGGGGGCAGGAAAGGATGTCGGAAAAACCGTAGAGCCTAAAGAAGTGAATAAACTTGTGAAAAAGGCTGCAAGTCCTGGTTGGGATGGTAATATATATAAATATAGTTTTTAATTAGTGAAAAGGAGGGGGTAATTCCCCTCCTACTGTTAAAGAGAGGATTGTATGGTAAACAAAGAGAAAAAATTAATATTTCTTATTATTCTAATCGTATCTATACTGACTTCTTGTGTAGGTTTTGTGATTCATGTTATCAACTCCGAGTGGGTAGTTCCTTATATAAGGCATGAAGTAAGCAATATAACTGTAGCCCCGTCTTGGGATGTTAGATATCTTGCTGCATTAACAAGTTTAGAGACAGGATTGGGTATAACATTTTTATATATTCTCATAAAAAAGAGTCTTCCTACATATACCCCTATCACAAGAGGTATCCTTATGTGGTTAATTGAATTAGCAATCATGGGACGGCTTGTTAGGCAACCATTGATGGACTATGCTATAGGAAATCCATTTATAATATCTGTTTTACAGAATTCAGTATCATGGATTAACTGGTTTTTTATTTGCCTTATAACCACTTGTTTATATGACTATCTAATTAAAATTTGGTGCCAAAATAATAATGAGTGATAGTATTTTTAGAAATTTAAATAAAGAGAAAGATGAAAATAGGTGGGTTGCTAATACAATAATTAAAATTTACCCATCTTCTCTTTTTTTATATTCAATAGTATTTTTTTTGATATTTTTTCTTTTTATTTTAATATTTGCATTAAAAATAAATAATAGGGTTTTGATTGAAGGTGAGATCCATTCATTTCCCTCCACTATAATCATAAGGTCACCAATAAAAGGTTATATAGAATCTTCTACTTTTGATGTGCTAAAACCAGAAAAAGTATTGGAAGGGGATATTATTTTTAGAATAAAAAATATTGATGAGGATATTAATGGTGATCTTAAATTGCAAAAGATAAAACAATTAAATTCAATGGCTGACAAAGTAAATGGCAATATAATCAAAAAAAAAGAACTAAAAATTAAGGTTATAGAATTTTATGAGAGAAGCATAAAATTTACTGAGAAAGAAATACAAAAATTAAGTAAAGAATTAGAAGAATCAAACAGATTGATTCAGGATTATAATAAAACAAGAAAAAAATTTGAAGATTACTTGAAGAAAGGACATGTAACTATAGAACAGCTTAATTCAATAAACAACAATTATACTCAAAATAAGATTAGCTATATAAGCATGTATCAACAATTAAATTCTTTACAAGAAAAAAATAGTCAGCTTATTATAGATAGAGATAATAAATTAAGCGATATTGAAAATTCGATAGCATTGTTACAAGAAAAAGAAAATGATATTAATTTGAAAAAGATTGATATAAATTCTGATTCTACTCGTGTCATAACCTCACCTATTAATGGAGTATTGGATTATCAATATAAAACTTTAGGTCAGGAAGTGACTAAAAATGATGTTTTGGTAAAAATCTCACCGAAAAAGGTAGATTCATATTTTATTATATTTAATATTAGAAGCGACAGCTATCCTTATATAAAAATAGGCAGTAAGGTAAATATTAGATTTAGTTCATACCCGTTTCAAAAATATGGTTCATTTGAAGGAATAATAGAAACAATTTCACAATCAACAGTGAGTAATGAAAACAATATGCTGCAAAATCCAGAAAAAAACATTAGAATAGATCACGATAACTTTTATTCTATAAAGGTTAGGTTGACAGACAAAAATATAAATCAACTAAGATTGGTAGCAGGAATGAAAGCAGAAACTTCTTTAATAGTTGAAAGTAAGAGCATTTATAATTTAATAGTAGATAAAGCTAAGCATTATTTGAAAAAACACACGGAGTAAGTCATGAAGGATAATAATTCTCTGTTTGATTTTATCCCTGATTTATTTTTTAGAAAAAAAATAAATATTATTTATCAAGAGAGTATTGCCGATTGCGGACTAGCATGTATATCCATGATACTTTGCTATTATGGGTGTGACACAACGCTGAAAGAACTAAAAGGGAACAATAATTTTCACTCTAGAGGATTACGGTTAAAAGATTTATTAGAGATTTCAGAAAACAATAAGTTAAATACAAATGTATATTCTTTGGATGTTGATGAAATTAACCTTTTAAAAAAACCTTGCATACTCCATTGGGATATGAATCACTTCGTTATTTTAGAAAAAGTCAATAAAAACAAATTTTTTATATTAGATCCAGAGAAAGGAGAAAGGATCTTATCTATTAATGAAATATCAAAACATTTCACTGGAGTCGCAATAGAACTAACGCCAACACCGGAGTTTAAGAAAAGGTCTTCTTTTAATAAAAAAACAATTAAATTAATAGATCTTTTCAAAAGCTCCAAAGGACTGTCGAGTGCTCTTTTAAAAATATTTGCAATATCTATACTAATAGAGAGCATTACTCTTACTATACCAATAGGAATCCAATTAATAATGGACCATGTTATAGTAACAAAAGATACGCTACTATTGTCATCAATATGTATTTTTCTTATTTTTTTTACTTTAGTAAAAACTTTTTCCGATATCATAAGATCCTATATGTCTCTTTCTATAAATATTCTTTTGGATATACAATGGAAAAACAGTCTTTTTAGTCATTTATTAAGAATACCAATTCACTATTTTTCTAGTAGAAAACTAGGTGATATCCAATCTAGGTTTAACTCAATTGAAAACATAAGGGAAACATTTTGCAATAACATTGTTGATTTAATCATTGATTTCCTAATGATAATTGGACTGTTGAGCATGATGATTATTTATGGTGGTAGCCTAACGATTGTTGTCATCTTATTTTCGGTATTGTATTTTTTAGTTAAAATAATTGTTTATAAAATTTATAAGAATGCTTCTGATAAAAAAATTCAAGATGAAGCTACTATAAACTCTTTTTTTATGGAAAGTCTTTATAGCATGCCGACAATTAAGATTCTCGGCATTCTTAACAATAGACAAAGGATCTATAGTGATAAAGTAAAAACTTTAAACAAATCTGAAGTAAAGAAAAAGAAAATAGAAATTATTACAATCGCTCTCAGTTCAATTATTATTGCACTTGATCAAATAGTTATACTTTGGGTTGGTTCATACTTAGTAATAAACAGTACAATTACTATAGGAATGTTTATCGCGTTCAATACCTACCGAGGTCAATTCTCGGATCGTATCACGAATATAATCAATAAATCAGTAGAGCTGAAATTATTATCATTACATAACGAAAGATTATCTGGAATTGCTTTGCAAGAAAAAGAAATATTTAAAAAAAATATTAATTCTGAAAGTTATGATATAGCATCTTTAGAGTTATCACATGTTTCTTATACATATAATGAATCAAATTATACAATATCAGACTTCTCAATAAAAATTGAGGGCGGTGAATCTGTTGCAATAGTAGGACCTTCAGGCGCGGGAAAATCTACTCTTATTAAAATAATGAGTGGTCTCATTAAGCCTCAATCAGGTGAAGTTTTATTTAATAATCTTGATATTTATAGTTTAGGTGTAAATAATTACAGAAAAAATATTTCTTGTATTTTACAGGAAGACAAGCTTTTTTCTGGTACAATTGCTGAAAATATTTCAGGATTTGATGATGATATTGATATGGAGTACGTTACTGAATGTGCAATTAAAGCTAACATACATAATGAAATAGTTAGTTTCCCAATGGGGTATTATACACAGTTGAGTGAACTGGGTGGAAGTATCTCAGGAGGGCAGAAACAGAGAATAATGATTGCCAGAGCGCTCTATAAAAAACCAAAAATTATATTTATGGATGAAGCAACAAGTCATCTTGATACAAACAATGAATCTATTGTTAACAAATCTATTGCAAATTTAAACGTGACTAGAATCATTGTTGCTCATAGAGAATCCACTATTCAAAGTGCTGATAGAGTTATTCATTTAAATTCTGAACCTAAATGATAAATGCAGAACTAAAGGCTGCATAATATTAATCTGGTGGCGATTTCGATCTAGTATAAATTCAGTAATCCTACTCCCTTAGGAGTTATATGAACAGATATAAACTATCGCTGGATTAATAACTAAGAGATGTAACATTTGGTAAAGACATTTGGGTAGTAAGTATAATGGGTAAAATGAAATTACAGCTATCAAGTGTTACAAACGGGATTTTCTAATATGGGTAATATTTAAGCATTCATGCGGTTGCCCTGGTGAATTACCCATCCAATAGACCCACTTTGTGGGTTTTTTCATAATCGATCTGAATGATTCCATTATAATTAACTTGCGATATACCCAATGGATTTCAAGATGGATCGCGACGGCAAGGGAGCGAATCCCCGGGAGCATAGATAACGATGTGACCGGGGTGAGTGAGTGCAGCCAACAAAGAGGCAACTTGAAAGATGACGGGTATATATCAATCCTCACCCAACGCGCTATCCCTCATTGTAAAGTCTATAAATTTCCAGAACAGTGTTTGAAGTCTAATTTTGCTATTAATTTAACTCATTATAGTTATACCCTATGGATTTCAAGATGGATCGCGACGGCAAGGGAGCGAATCCTCGGGAGCATAGATAACTATGTGACCGGGGTGAGTGAGTGCAGCCAACAAAGAGGCAACTTGAAAGATGACGGGTATAGTAATATTGTATTTATTGGTCGTATTTATTTAGATCAGAGTAATGGGAGTGAACTGTTGTTTTTTACTATCGATATTTTCTTGAAAAGAAATAAGTTAAATTTTCCTGCATTTCTGATGCAACAATGTTAATAATTTAACCTTAGTAATTTTATTTATGAAAATTTTTTTAATTATTCCAATAAAAACAATAAATTAGCCTGTAGTTTAATCTTGTTTTTCACTATTTTATTTGCATTGTTAATATCAATGTAGGGATATAGGGCAATATATGGGGGGTAAACAGACTTTCTTATGCATTAATATTGATTTTGAGTTTTTGCTCTATATTATTTTATTCTGATTATTCATTTAACCGTATTTTTAGATATATAAGTCCATTATGTCTCTGAGCTTAGGGTTTTTGCTTCACTATATATTTTATAATCTTTTTGAGTAAATTTCTTGTTGAGGAAGAAATATGTCTAAAAAATTCGAACAAATCACTTCTGATATCAGTTATAACAAAGGCGTTTTTTCTCATTATTTCGTTGATTAGAAAAAAACAATCAATGGGGTAATAACTCAATAGAGTTAGAATAATCTACCTAATTAGACATAATTATATAAATAATGCCTGGGTGATGGCTGTCATTATATTTTTTTACCGTGGGAAGAACGGTGGGTTTGCTCTGTCCATGGAAAACTAGATTCTCAAAACCGCTGCTGTATCTGCCAGATGCAGTGGTTTTCTATTTAACCTCAGTTTAAATTAAGGGATTGTTTATGGGAAAATCATCAAACCGCAGTACAGAATATTTCTTTACTGGAAAATATTACGATGATGATGATGGCAATAATATTGTTGCCATTGGTGTCGGAGGGGTTATTTATGCCAAAGGAGGAGATGATCGTATTATCCTCGGGTCAATTGGAGCAACAGTTTATGCCGATTCTGGCAACAAGGTAGTCGATGGTAGCGCCGGATATTTAAAAGTAGTGGATAAGGAAGGTAATCTGGCTGTACATGGCGCTGCGGGTTATTCGGGTATTGATAAAAGTGGTAATGGTAATATTTCATTTACTGGTGCGGCAGGGGGTGTTTTTATGGATCATCGGGGTGACCACGGTGATCTCAATTTCTCAGGAGCAGCGGCTTATAATGGCCTGAATCGCAAAGGACAATCCGGTAATGTGACTTTTAACGGTGTTGGTGGTTATAACGAATTATGGCATGAAACGAATCAAGGTAATTTAAATTTTGCCGGCGCTGGTGCCGGTAATAAAATTGACCGTATTTGGTATGATCACTATGAGAAAAGCCACGGTGATGTGAAATTTGACGGTGGGGGAGCAGCGAATAGTATCAGTTCGTGGGTTGAAAGTGGCAATATTAATTTCACAGGTGCCGGAGCTGATAACCACATTATACGTAAAGGTAAAGAAGGCAATATTATTTTGCATGGCGCCGGGGCATCAAACCGTATTGAGCGTTTGCACCAAAGTCAAGATCAATATGGACAGACGCACGGTAATATCGAATTTGAAGGGGCAGGGGGTTATAACCGGATCTATTCTGATGTCGCACATGGTGATATTACTTTCGATGGTGCCGGTGCTTACAATGAAATATCAAGAATCGGCGCAGATAGCGGTTCTCGTGATGGTACTCTGGAATATGCTAAAGCCGAAGAGATTGTGTTAACGACAGCGACAATGGGAGGAAGTTGGATTCAGCAATCCAAACAAGTAACAGGTATTAAATCAATTATCGAGCCTAACACTTATCTCTTTGCATTTGCCGATGAAATGTACACTAAGATTAGTAAAGTCCAACTCCGAAATGATCCTGAAACCGGTAAGCTCAATTATTACGCCACTTCTTGGTACAAACAGGGAAATCATCTTAAGAATCTTGCTACGGAGAATATCTCTTCAAGCAATGGATTTACTGATATAGGCTTCAATAATGGTTACCGTCTCTCTAATTTAATCTTCGAGCATCATCACCCCGTTATTATTCAACATACTGTTGAAGAAGATTTGCAGGAGAACCAGTGGGTGACTTATGCCGGTGGAACCAATGCCCGAGCAGGAGATATCACGTTAATTGATGCCAAGATGCATGGGCATGCAATCCATTCTGGTGGTTTGATATTAGATGTTTCAGCGGTGAAATCGAACAGTCAACCGAACACTTATATTTATGCCAAGTATGTTGAGTCATATACCAAAGTGGTGATGGTTGAATTGGCGAATAATCCTGAAACCGGCGCGCTGCAATATTATGCCAGTGCGTGGTACAAAGCGGGTGATCATACCGGTAATCTGGCTGATGAAGATTTTTCATTCAAAAATGGTTATCGCTCAATGGATATAGGCGGATATTTGCTAACTAATCTGCAATATAAAGTGAATTCAGTATGCCGTGTTTCTGAGCACTTAGCACATACCGAAGAGTACAGTCATCAGGAGTTGGTGAAATTATCCGCCGATATGGGTGACAGCGCCGGTGACATTAATTTCAAGGGCATGGGGGGCGGTAATGTCATTACTTCCAGCGTCACACGCGGCAATGTCAATTTTGAAGGCGCTGGTGCTGCCAATGTGATTGTGAAACGTGGGGAACAGGGCAATCTGACATTCCGGGGCGCAGGTCTGGCAAACGTATTGGTTCATCAAAGCCAGCGTGGAGAAATGGATGTTTACGCTGGCGGTGCGGCAAACGTATTGGTTCGAATCGGTGATGGGCGGTATCTGGCTCATCTTTTGGCAATGGGTAATATTTCGATTCATCAAGGTAATGGCGATAGCCGAGTTATCATGTTTGGGGGGTACAACACCCATAGCCAAATAGGTAATGCTAACGCTAATTGGTTAGGTGCCGGCGGTTTTAATGTGATGACCCAAACAGGTAAAGGGAAGGTTTCCTCGGTACTGGTGGGTGGCGCTAATGTGCTGACTAAGCTTGGTGCCGGTGATTTGGTTGCCGGTATGCTTGGTGGCGCGAACATTATCACGCATCTCAACGATGATGAAATATCAGGCACTACGGCGGTTGCATTAGGCGGCGCCAATATTCTGACGAAAAAGGGCAGAGGAAGTGCTATTGCGCTGATGGGTGGTGGCGCCAATGTGTTTACTCACATTGGCAATGGAAATATGACGGGGGTGATGTTAGGTGGCGCTAATATCTTGACCAAAATCGAAAACGGTGACACCACGGGTATCATGCTTGGCATAGGCAATGTGCTGACTCATGTCGGTGGCAATCAGACTCTGGGCGTTATGGGAGCCGCAGGCAATGTCTTTACCAAAGTGGGTAATGGAACTGCGATTGCGGCCATGATTGGCGAGGGCAATATCTTTACCTATGTTGGTCGCGGTGATGCATGGGGGTTGATGGGAGGCTTGGGGAATGTTTTTACCAGAGTGGGGGATGGTAAGGCGCTGGCATTGATGATCGCTGCCGGCAATGTGTTTACTCACATTGGTGATGAAATGAGTGTTGCCTTGATGTTGGCGAAAGGCAATATCGCCACCAAAGTGGGTAACGGCATGACGCTGGCAGCCATGATCGGTGAGGCTAATGTGATGACCCATATTGGTCATGGCTCAACCTTTGCCGCGATGATCGGGCAGGGCAATATTCTGACGAAAGCGGGCAATGATTTGGCGCTCGGTTTGATGATTGGTGAGGCCAATATCTATTCGCATGTAGGTAATGGCACCAGTATTGGCTTGTTTGCCGGCGAGCTGAATGTAATGACCAGGGTTGGTGATGGTACAACATTGGCGGCAATGTTTGGTCGAGCCAATATCATGACGCATTCCGGCAATGGCTTAACGGGGGTTTTAGCGTTAGGAGAGGCAAATATTGTCACCAAAGTGGGTGATGATTTTATGGGGGTGGTTGCGGCGGCGGAGGCGAATGTCATCACTCATAAGGGATCATCAACTACTGCTGCCGTGTTATTCGGTAAGGGCAATATTCTAACGAAGGTAGGGGACGGGACAACAGTCGGTTTACTTATTTCCGATGTGGGTAACATCATGACCCATGTTGGCCATGGCGTGACGGTGGGGTTCGCCAAAGGGAAAGCCAATATCATTACCAAAGTGGGGAGTGGTATCGGCGTTAATGCTGTTTGGGGGGATGCTAATATCCTGACTCAGGTTGGTGATGGCAACCGTTATAACTTCGCGAAAGGTAAAGCGAATATCATTACCAAAGTGGGTAATGCGCAGGAAATCACGGTTGTTCAAGGTGATGCCAATATCATTACCCATGTGGGGCAAGGTGATGATTATACCGGCGCTTGGGGCAAATCTAATGTGATTACCAAGGTCGGTGATGGGCGCAATGTCGTGCTTGCCAAAGCTGATGCCAACATTGTGACTCAGGTCGGTAACGGTGACAGCTTTAATGCCTTGTGGAGTAAAGGAAATATTGTCACTAAAGTGGGTGACGGTATGCAGGTTACTGTGGCAAAAGGCAGAGCCAATATCACGACTACGGTGGGGAATGGTTTAAGTGTCACCGCGACGCATGGCGATTTTAATGTCAATACCAACGTGGGGGATGGTGTTTCCGTTAACACCGTGTGGGGTGAATATAACGTTAATACTAAAGTCGGGCATGGTCTCAATGTTGCGATCATGAAAGGTAAAGGCAATGCCAATATTCATGTTGGTGATGGCTTGGGGATTAACGCTTCTTATGCACGTAATAATGTGGCGATTAAGGTGGGTAATGGTGATTTCTACACGCTTTCTATTGCAGAAAGCGACACGCAAAGTAATAACCTCCCCTTACTGTTTAAAAATATTAAACAGACTGTGTTAAATGTGGAAGGTAGCTACGCGATTAACTATCTGATTCACGGTAATGAGGAGAATACTTCTGGAACCCTTAAGGGCCGAGGGGCGATTAGTTTAACCGAAGTTTCTGCTATTGATGGTTTCCAGATGAATGCCATTGATAAAGTTGGTTCGGATCTGCGTGATAAATTAAGTGGCACGGTAACACAGGTGGAGACTCCTGATACTGAGGCTATCCAGAATGCCTTGCATATTGGAGACAAGGTTGATTCGACTCAGAGTGAATCATCATCACAAGCTGACGCTGTTATTAAACATGCAAAACAGGACGGAGCTGCGCAAAATGCGTTAAGTGATAAAGAGAAAGCAGAGGAAAATCGCCGTATTCTGGAACAAGAGCGGGATGATCAACTGAAAATAATTTCAAAATCACAATTCCAATTGGAATCAACGGATCAAAATGCGCTGAAGACCAATGGACAAGTACAGCGTGATGCAATAAGTGGAGAAGAGCGAGCAGTAATGAAGGAACTGTTCTCCATGACTCAACGTCTGGATGCGCTTAATGGCTATGGGAATTACGCTGGTCAATCGGGTGATGAGTGGCGTGACCGGTTTGCTGCGGGATATTTGGACCGTACTCAGGAGAAATTAGATGACACTAAATTTATTTCACAGAAAAAATTAGCGGGTTTACAGCCGAGCCTTATTGATAACCAACAACAAGTAAAAAATGCAATTGGCAAATCAGAAGCAGGTTTAAAGCAAGGTTATCAGAATATCAAGAACGCAGACGACAATATTGAAGATGCGCGTACAAGCGCGAAATCAAGACAGAAAGAAGCAGATTTACAACATCTGCGGGCAGTAAAAGCGGAAAGTGATGCCTATGCCGTGTATGAAGAAGCGAAACAACGCGGTGAACATGATAGTTCGGTAGCGAAAAATAAAGCCGCTCAGGTACAGGCTGATGCAAAAGGTGCGAAACAGGCTGGTGATGCAAAACCCGATCGTAGCGGAGCGACCGGCAGTGGCTTGTCTGGAAAAGCGTATATACCAATCGACGTAGTGAAACCGAAAAGTCATATCAATCCTGAATCTAAAACGGAAGCTAATGGCTGGAACAGTGAAGATCTAACGCTAACAGCTACAGATTTGGCGGCATTGAGTAGTGCGCAACAGGCGATTAATCGGCTACAGATCAACAGGAGTATTCGCGCAGAAAATGTTGGTGCTTCGATCATTTCCCTGTTTACCGGAACGTCATCCGATAGGGTTGTGGAACCTATCTCGAATCAACCTGGAAAGTTAACCAAAAAAGCACCTGTCATTTCGGGTATCAATTTGCAAGGATTGGGGCAAACGGCTGGTGGAGATAGCCTTAAATCTCATTCTTCCATCCTGAGAGAGTTTGAGCCTTTCTTGCTGAGTCAGGGTGACAAACGGTTTATTGATTCGACGAAAAGATATCTTGGTCAGATAAATACCGATCGGCCCAGTAAGGCGCTGGCGGCCATGCGTCAGGCTTTCAACAATGCGGTTGAACAACCTGATGAGCAGCATGTGTTGCAGCTTGAGCAAGCGCTTGCTCATTGGCAACAGCGTAATCCCAATGAATTTGCCAAGCGTGGCCGATTAGTCAAAAGCCTGCGTTTTGAGATGGGAGAATTGGTTGCCTACCTTCAAGCAAAAAGAGCTGAATCAGCCGGGATTTTAGGCGTTAGCTTATCGCCTGACCATGTTGCACGGTTTGACCAACAGGTATCCTTTGATGGCTTCGGGCGGGTGGTAGGTTTGAAAGGTGATATCGCTCAAAGCGAAATTAATCGTCTTACTGATTTACAAATCAAGCCATTGACCCAGATTAACTCTGCGGCGGAACGGGAAGCGCCTAAAACTGAAAGTGAAAGCTTCATCGTTTTCGTTAGCCGATTGCAACAAGAAGCGATTCCCGAAGGTATGCCGTTAGTTGAACGAGCCAAAAACCTTTGGCTTAGCGGACAGGTAACACGACGGGAAACCATTAAGCTATTTGAGGATGCGGTTGCCCAGTTGCAGGCACATCCTGAATTACACATGCTAGCTCAGCAGTTACTGGCTGATGCCCGTAAGGAAAAGGCGACTGGACAATATATTGATAACCTGTTTAGCCGCCATTTTGATTCTGAATTGGCCCATGAATTGGTGAAAACAGCGCCACAGGATGCCATGACCACTTCCAGGCAGACAGGACAATTTTTGGTAGAGAAATTTGAACAGTGGATAGGGGGTTTTTATCCTGATGTCGCCGAGCGTGAAAAGATTATTGCTAAAAAGATGGCCGGTTTTGCCAGGGCCATTAATAAGGACTTTCGTCCCTGGTTTAGTCGAGTGCCTGAATTGACAACGTTCCTGGACAAACCGACTTTTGCCAATTTCAAAACCATGATGACTCAGGTTAATGATGGTTTTGCTGTGATTAAGGTACCATTTCTGGCAGTAAAAATGGCCATTACCCCAGGAATGGGGATGGAGCGTGCGGAGTGGAAGGTGAAAGGGGATCGCTTCTATGAGGAGGTTATCACCAAGGCCCGTTCGACCAGTAGTCAACTGACTAGCGGGGCTGATATCACGTATGAAGTTGAAGTAACCGAAAAGCAGACCAAAGATTATGGTACGGCGTTGCCCTACCAGCCTGCCAATAACAAGTATGATGACTTTTTATATGGCAGAAAGGTTGCTGCGGGTCGAATTTTGGTCCCCGGACAGGAAACGAGATTTGAGCATAATGCGTTAGCGCAAGGCCACTCTGTGGTAACGGGGGCTTCTGGCTCGACCAATATCATGGTTCACCTCAATAACTATATTGCTAGTGAACAGCCTACTTTCTCGGCCAGACAGAGCTATCTCAACACGCTGGCGTTTCTGGTATTTGATGGTGGTCATTCTGTCAACGAAAGTCTGGCGGTTTATCAGGCACTACAGGTAACCGGTGATGAACAACGCAAGCAGTTGCTAAATAGCTACACTACCAATTATAGGGAGCTGGTGGATATTGCCGGTGAAGAAGGCAAAGTGTGGATAAGTCAGGCGCTGGATAACGCGTTCCAAGAAACTGGGGAATTCTATCAAAAACATGCCAGGGTGAAGCCACAAAGTCGCCCTGCGGTGGAAGAGTTAGATGGGTTATCGGGTAAGAATAAGAGGCCAGATCCTACTATCATCGGCGATCCTCATCAGGATCAGAAAATGAGCAGGCCACTCGGTGACTGGCAAATAGAGACGGTGATGCCACAAGCTGATGGCCGTGAAACTCGCTTTGATGGTCAGATGATTATCCAAATGGAGGATGATCCGATTGTCGCTAAAGCCGCGGCCAATCTGGCGGGTAAACATTCAGATTCTAGCGTAGTGGTTCAACTTGACTCTAGTGGTAAATATCGTGTGGTTTATGGCGATCTTGCCAGATTATCCGGTAAGTTACGTTGGCAGATTGTCGGTCATGGCCGTGAGACGTCGGAACAAAATAACATTCGTCTGAGTGGTTACACCGCTGATGAATTGGCGACCAGATTAACGCGGTTTTATCAGGACGTTAATCAGGGTAAAAGCATAACTCACAAACCTGATCACATCAGTATTGTGGGCTGTTCTTTGATAAGTGATGACAAACGGGATGGCTTTGCTCGTCGTTTTATTACTGTGTTAGATAAGCAAGGCATTCGCAGTGATGTTTCCGCTCGCAGTAGTGAAGTGGCTGTTGATGCCAGTGGACGCAAATTTACCCGTGATCAAAATAACCAATGGGTTAACAATTTGTCTGATAATAAAATCGTATTGAGTTGGAATAACCAAAATGAGTTGATCACGCATACCGAGCTAGTTCGCCGTGGTATTGCCGAAAGTGATATTAACTTCTCCAGGGTAGGACATACCGAAGCTGATACCGTTATTAAAGGAGCGATCGCGGGTAACGTTGAACAATTTGTTAAACCAAACAAACGTAAAAATACGATTCAAATTGATGCCAATGAGAAAGCGAATAATCAGCTCAGTTACTCCGGTAATATCCAAGTGAATGTGGGAGATGGGGAGTTTACCGCACTCAATTGGGGAACCTCGAACGTTGGTATCAAAGTGGGTAGCGGTGGTTTTAAATCACTGGCCTTCGGTGATAACAATGTGATGGTACACATCGGTAATGGTGACAGTAAACAGAGCTTCGATATTGCAGGCTACCAGGCGCTTGAAGGGGCGCAAATGTTTATCGGTAATCGTAATGTCAGTTTTAATCAGGGCCGTAGTAATGACCTGATTGTGATGGTGGATAAATACATTCCAACGCCGCCGTTGGTTAATCTGTTTGATGGTGCTGCGCGTATTGCTCACGTACTGCAAGGGATTGCCGGTTCCAGTGCGGATCAAGATTGGTTGGTGGCGCAAGATCAACAGTGGACCATCGCTGGTGCGAAGAGATTTGTGGAGGATATGTCAGGTTTGGACCAAACCAGCAATGTGGACTACAACACATTGACTGATCTGGATTCGCAACATGAACGTAGCAGCCGTGGTTTGAAATACGATGCCGAATTAACTCTGAACAAGAAGTTTAATCAGTGGCTAGGGGAACATGGTGAGGGTGCTGATATGGGCAAAATAAGTCGCATGGATCAGTTTCGTCAGGCCAATCGGAAACTGGCTTTCAACTTTGCTGTTGGCGGGCGTGGCGCTGATATTCAGGTGACAACCGGTAACTGGAACCTGATGTTCGGTGACCATATTCAGTCGATTTTGGATACCAATCTGGGTTCATTGTTTGGTCTGATGACGCAACAATATTCAGCCACGGGCATGGCGAAGACCACCTTTACCTATAATCCACAGGACTTGCCGCGTCAGCTCAAGAATAAACTGATTGGCCGATTAGCGAGTATAAATGCAGACACCACCTTAGCGGATATTTTTGGCGTGAACTACACCGCAGAGGGGAAAATTATTTCCTATACAGGTGAATCGGTTGATGGTGAGGCAATTCTGCAAGAGATGTTGGAAGTGATAGGGGAATTTAGTGGTGATCAACTGCAAACTTTCACCAATCCAGAAAAGTTACTTGATAGCCTGGAGGCGGGTATTGATATGGGCGAGGAGGGTGTCAGGTCATTTGCGGAGAGCCATGGTTTGAAAGAGAAAGCGCCCAATGAGCGTCAGGAATCAGGATCTTCGGTGAGTATCAATGGAGAAAATGCTCAGACCAATAATAAACCCAAACCTGCATTTGGTTTTAATGCGCTTAACTTACCTAATCTGTTTGCGACGATGTTCAGCGAAGAGAAGCAGCGAGAGATGAAATCGTTAGTGGTTAACCTGAAAGAAAACCTGACGACAGATCTGCTTAATATGGAAGAAAAAACGTTTGATTTCCTGCGTAGCAGCGGTCATCTGCAAGGGGATGGCGATATCCACGTATCGTTGGGGAACTATAACTTCAACTGGGGCGGTGACGGTAAAGATCTTGGTGCCTATCTGGGCGATAACAATAATTTCTGGGGTGGTCGTGGTAGTGATGTCTATTACTCGCTAGGTACCTCCAATATTTTTTCAGGTGGTGAAGGCAATGACTTGGGCGTCCTGATGGGGCGTGAAAACTGGATGTTTGGCGGTAAGGGGGATGATACCGCAGTGGTGGCCGGGCGGATTAACCATGTCTTTATGGGGGAAGGCAATGACCAGACATTTGTCTTTGGTGAAGGCGGTTTTATTGATGCGGGTAACGGGCAGGATTACGTTGTCACCTCCGGCAACTATAACCGGGTGGATACTGGGGAAGGTCAGGATTATACGGTGATCATCGGCAATAATAATCAGGCCGAACTGGGAGGAGGCGACGATTTTGCCAGAGTATTTGGTAATGACAACCGGATTGATGGTTACTCCGGCAATGATGCGATTAAGCTGATGGGCTACCATGCGGTGATTAAGGGTGGCGAAGGTGATGATCATCTGATAGCCGCCGCTATTTCGAAGTTCAGCCAGTTTGATGGCGGTGAAGGTCAGGATCTGCTGGTGTTAGGCGGGTATCAGAACAATTTCCGGGGCGGTGCAGGTGTGGATAGCTTTGTGGTCAGCGAAGAAGTGATTGATAACCGAGTGAGCGATATTAACGCAGAAGATATGATCTTGTTTAACGGTGTTGACTGGCGAAACCTGTGGTTTCAGCGTAGCGGGTATGATCTGGTGCTGTCAGTGAATCGCCATACTCAGGACACCACCGCTCAGGGGAAATTTGAATCGGTAGGTTCGGTTACCTTTAATGATTACTTTAATGGCAATCGCGCCAAATTGGTGGCTTGGATGAGCGATGAGGAGGCATCAGGCGAACGTGAATTTACGGCACTGTCAGATAATGCCGTGGATTCCCTGATCCAGGCAATGAGTGGCTTTGCTCCGGCAGTGGGTGATAATGGTTTTATTGCGGGTTTGGACAGTCAGGCGAAAGTGGCTATCGCAACGGCGTGGACCGATGTCACGATTGGTAAGGGGAAATTTGTTTAACAGCAGCAATTTTAGTATTGCGTAAATTCAGGCTCGGCTTTTTCGGTAAATTGTTGGCAAAAATCATCGATGTTGCAGTAAAGTTCTTCTAGATTATACATGCCTGAGGATTTCTACGATTCTGTTTTCTTGAGCAGAAACTTTGATCAAGCCTCAGGCACTTACTGCCTATCCTAATAGGACTATTTTATTTGCCCTTCTTTGCCATAAAGAGCGAACTTGGGCAGTGCTCAGACAAAAGCATTAGCTTTTGACCGCACTTTACAATTATGCCTATTGGGATAGGCTCTTAGTTCCCTTCTTAAACAAACCTCAGGTCAACTTAATTAACTGTTTTAAAATTAATTTGGCTATAGAACCATTCCATAATCTCGGCGATGAGGTTTTTAACTTCATTCGAAGTTGATGAAGTTATAGTGATTTCAGCTATAACTTGGCGCTCGTCAGAAAAATAATCTCCATCCCTAGCAAAAGTTTTATAGCTTGTAACTTGAGGGAAAGGGCAAGATTCAGGAATATTATAAATATAAGAGTTGGTTAATTTATTTGGTATAATTATCCATCCGCAAATTGAGCTTGGCCTAATATTGATAGAGTCAAGCTGTTCATTTGACACATTACCAATGTAAGCATTAAATGCAATCTCTTGTGGGTTGATGCCAAATATATTTTCTATCGCAGTCATTACTGGCCCACCGCCTGCACGAGCAGCGATTTCGCATAATTTAAAACTTCCGTCAGAACATAGGAAAACTTCTGCATGAAAAGCAAAATTCACAGGTGAAGGAAGTGCCCCAATACATTTTCTTACATATTTTATTATTCTATCAAACAGTTTATCCTCAGGTAATAACAAACAACTTGAAATATAGTTTCCATCCTGAAAGTCCATGCAATTTGACACATATAATGAAGGCCAAATAAATCTTATCTGATTATTTAAGACAACTCCATCAACATGATACATTGGGCTATCAACAAATTCCTCGACTATCATATTAATTATCTCTTCGGAATTTTTCTTTAATCCAATATATAAAGAATTATGGAGATCATTGTCATTTTTCAGTATTGAAATGCCTCGTGCACGTTTAGAAGTTCGTGGTTTGAGTATGACGGGATAATCATGCTCCTCAATGAATTTGATAACATCTAGAGCATTTTTTATCAATGAAAACTTAGGGATGGAAACATTATTTCTTTCCAAAATCTTTTTCATCACACCTTTGTCTCTATATGCTTCTATTGCCTCGACACTTGCACCTGGCAGACCCCATTTATCTCTTATGTAAGCAGCGGGTAATAAGTCAAACTCTCTGACCCCTATAACGTAATCAAAGACCGTTTCTTTTCTCAACTTTTCTGCATGATAAAAAATAAGGTCATCATTATCTGGATGTAAACTTTCAATACCAACAACTTTCTTAAACGATGAAATCACTTCATTGCTCATTAGCCTTAATGATTCGATAGAGGTAATTAAATAGCAATTGTGATCTTTATACCATTCACTTACAGGGTTAGAATTAGAGGATTCAAAATCAATAATAAGAAAATTCATCTTATACACACCTTAGCAGTCAGCGGATTTAGGAAACTTAGCAGGAACCCAACTTTCTTTTAACCAAATAATCAGCATGAATATTGATTCAATTAAACGATACACGAGAAACGAAAACCATAGTATTTCAATGCCATGATTTTTGAAAAGACAAAGATAAATAGCTAACGGTATGAAAAAAAACCACTGCAATGGCACAGTAACCATTGTCAACTGCCGGTTGAAACCTGCTCCAAACATAGAGAATTTTAATATTTGAGCAAAAACCTCAGAAAAAACAAACAATACCGTTATTTTAAACAATCCTATATAATTATTTACTATAAAATTATCTTTTATGAATAAACCCATAATGTAATGTGGATTTATCAAAATGAAGAGTTGAATAGTGAATATTCCAAAGCCTAACTTTACTGCAATATTACCCCACGATTTAGCATCCTTATATTTATTTGCTCCAAGAGATCGACTCACATAAACCGCAGAAGCCATTCCCATTCCGATTAACGGTGTGATGCTTAGCAGCATAAGATTATTGAGAACTGTTATCACTGCCAAAGCGGAAGAATTCATTTGGCTAGCAATAATGAACATGACTGCAAACCCACCCGAAAAGAAGAGTTGCTGTATACCTGCATAGAAAGAAAGTTTTGATATCTCACCGATCTGTTCAAAAATTTTAGTAACTTTAAAAAAACGATATTTAGAATCTATAAAATATCCACTGAAATAAAACAAGCAGGCACCTATATAAAAAGCACAACATGTTCCCAATCCAGCACCTCTGATTCCATACCCTAAGGAAACGAGTGTAAAACCTATTAAGAAATTAAAAAAATAAGTAGAGAAGATTATTAATACACTCATTTTATTCTCACCGATCCCGCCATAGTAACCTCGAAAAGCCCTGACAATCCCTATAGCTGGAGCACCTAACACTAGAGCTTGAAGGTAAGTTATACAGTTAGAAGCTAAAACTTCATCATGAATAAACAGTGTTATGAATTTTGGGATAAAAAAACCTAAACCTATGATTGATATACCTAAAACTATAGCAACAAATATTGCACTATGAAGCGCATTAATACCTTGATTTATTTTTCCAGCACCAATGCTCTTACCAACTACAGTTTGAACGCTTATGGTTATACCAGTTACACAACTGGTCATTATCGAGAAAATAAATCCGCAAAGACCAACAGCGGCGATGGCATTCATGCCGATCTTACCTACAATGAACATATCAATAATGCTATTTAAGCTTTGTGAAAGCATAAGCAAAATAAAAGGGAAGGCAGTAATTAAAACTTGCTGATATGATTTGAAGTTAATTCTGCTATTCATTCACATCACCAGATTGGTTTTCTTCACAAGAAGTAATATCTAATAAAAATAAAAGGCAATCGACATCTTTTTTATTGCTTACTGACGCTCGTATCCAACCTGGGAGTCCAAAAAGACCACAATCACGAACCATAACTCCAAATTTTTCTGCCTTTATAAGAAAATCAGTATTTCCCATAGGGGGTTTAAAACATACAAAGTTAGTAGAGGATGGTATATATGTCACCTCAGACTTACTAAATGATAATTCAATAGTGGATATTAACTTTTTCACTGTTCTTACATTGATGGATAAAATATCACTGGCAAGAACTTCAGAAGCCATCCTTTGAGCGAAACGGTTTATTCTAAATGGCAAGGCGAGAGCAGTTAAGGAGACAGCATGAATTAAATCTTTAGGGCCTACCGCAAAACCCACCCGTAATCCAGCAAGGCCATATGCTTTGGAAAAAGTCCGCAACACAATAGCCCTTCCACCATTCGCTATATATTTTAGAATAGAGTTCTTATTTTCATCAGAAAATTGAATATAAGCCTCATCAATGATGGGGATAACTCTTTTATCATTCATTATCTCAATGAAATTGATAACTTCATCTACGCTTACTATACTTCCAGTCGGATTGTGAGGGTTGCATAAATAAGCAAGAATAACATCGCTAGCAATATTTTTCTGATAATTATCAATACTACACCTCATATCATTTAAAGGAACGTATATAACATTTCCCCCGACAATTTTTGCTGATGTCTCATAACCGGGAAATGTGGCCTCACTGGTCAATATAGTCTTTTTGTTTTTTAAAAAAGTTAAACTTAAGAGAAGAATTATTTCATCTATACCATTTCCTAAAACCACCATATCAGGTGAAACTCTACAGTGATAGGATATTTTGTTTTTTAGATCTGTATTTCCTGGATCTGGATGGATACTAATCTTTTTAAATTCATTTAAAAAAACATGATTAAGATTAAGTAAGTTATTGCTATCACTTTCGTTCAAATGTAGTCGATGAGATATATGGGTATCACTGGTGTTGAAATCCATATTTTTATTCATTTCAAACCTCCTTGGAACCATATAATATGCCAAAGCAGTAACATCCCTTACTAGCCTTTCTTGTAATGAATTGATGCTCTATTCCAGCTGGTACATGAATAACACTAGGAGAGGAGTATGTCTTTGTTTCTCCATTTATTGTTACATCAATGACAGCTTCGTTTGGCTCAGGAGAAATTAGGAAATATATTTCATCAACTTCATGTTTGTGTAATGCGGCGACAGGTTTATTCACTAACTCTGATATATCGCCGCCTGCAAGCTCGAAAGGTACACCCCCGAACATTTCTTTAGTTATAAAGAAGGGAACCTTGTTCTCATGACCTACGACAGATTTCATTACCGGTAGATTTTGTGCGCAATTATAAAAATCCATATAAGCCTCACTTCAGAGTGAAAAGGTAAGTGTTAGGAACATTCAAATATTGAATTTTTTCAATTTCAAAACCAGCTTTGGAGAAGAAATCTATGTACTCTTCTTTCTTGTAAATCCTTATATTCATAAAGTGATGCACGAATTCAAAACCATAAGTAAATATGGGAGTTTCTTTGGTGATTGTATTTTCATCTGACATAAAGGTATCTGCCAGGAGAAATCTTTTTGCTTTTGGGAAAGTCTTTTGTAATGTTCGAAGAACGTCCACAGGATCTTTGATGTTAAACAAATCATGCAGCATCATGAAGGAAATTACTGTATCAACAGTTTCGAATGTGGCTATTAATGAAGCATCATCGGTAGCTTCCATTACGTTCTGATTAACCACACAAATTCTGTCATCCATAGAATTATTTCTTATATTAATTTCAGCAGCTTCAATAGCTTTATGGCTTATATCAATACCTAAGCCCGTTACTTTGTTAAAAATCTTACAAATGTCGATTAAAGCTCCAGCTGCACCACAACCTAAATCTACTATTTTACTTATATTTAGTCTTTTTAATTCCTTAATTATTGTATTCCACATGTATTCACGATTTGCTTGCCGAGATCCTAACGCTACGTTAGCTCCATCAATCAGACTATATAATGAATTATTTTTCTCATCTTTGAGGTCTGTAAAGTTTCGCATGAAATTCCCATAGCCACCTATAGACCAAGTGAAAAATCCAACATTTTTCCTCATATCCATGCCTAATGGAGTCAGGCTAATTTTCCCTTCATCAGAATCAACAAAAAAACCAAATTTTGTTGAGAATGAAATAAGGGATTCAATTATTTTTATTTTTCGGTTGTCAAAATTTTTTTCTTTCAGAATAGACTTATCGAATGAAGAGTTGCTTCCGAATAATTCAAATATACCTTCTTTCTCAAGGTGGTAACATAGGTTGGAGCCAATATAACCATTAAATAAATTTGATGCCAACATGGTGATTTTCCTTATTCATTGCATATAATGTCAATTGAAAAAGCTAAAGCATTACACAACAACATGGTATGCCAATAACTAATCATATTGTTCTACAGATCTATATTGCAACAATTTGGAATGGGATAAATAAGAAAGAAATAAAAGCAGCGGATATTGCCTTTTATTTATTAAAAGATCATGATTCCTCTCACTATTTGCCCAATTCCATCTTGAATATTCATACATTATACGTATAGAAATGTAAAGTTTTTTATTGGTTAAATCATGTTGTGACATGTAATTTATTGATAATATTAAGTATTTTTGTGGTTATTATCATTGAGGTTGGCGGTTTTTCTTAACGAATTGGCAAACAGGGTTGATGATTTGTCCTTGATTTAGGGTTTTGTTATTAAATAGAGTTAATTATAAAGGGCGGATTCGACTAATAACTGCCAAATTTCTCTCAGGATTTCCACTTTTTTCAGCCCCAAAAAAATCAGTTCTGCCAACGTGATCGTAGAAATAGCCATGTGGTCTGTATTCTTATTGAATTTAGGCGGAATGGATTGAGGGCGCTTTTTTATCGCGAAAATCACTATATTAGTATCGAGCAGATACTTAATCATCGAAAGATTCTCTTTCACTTGTTACTTGATCAGGACGTTCAGGTAAAAATCGTCAGTTACAGATTGATCAGACAGGAAAAAACTATCCTATGTATTTTGTATGGGCGCAATAATTCGTTCCTTGCCTCTTGACCTAACAGTAACTTCTTTTACATTATCAGGGATAACGGAGATCTGCGGGTAACCTCACATTCTGAGTTCGGTTGCTCATAAAAACTTTACTTTGATATATCATGGCACACCTCTTTAATTATTGCTATATATCACGAATATATAGCATAAAATCAAATATAGACAAGGTTTATGGTGACTGATTGCTGATGGTTAACATGTTGTAAAGGCCAAACAGATCGTTTGGGATCTTTTTATAACTCCTCATATCGCTTAAACCGGATTGAGTTCCTTCAAAGTGTTCGACTATTTTGCAAAGTTATTCAGGACAAATTAACCCTACTATTAATAGCGGTACTCTTTACTACAAAGTTATTAATTTTCTTATTTAATGTTACAGATCGCATTTTTGTGAACAAAAGAGACGCTATTATGCATTAGTGAAATCGCTTAACGACGGGTAAAGATAACGTTCTATTTGTCTGTATAACGATGAAACTTGTCATTCAATTTTAATAACTACTATTCATTCAGAGGTCTTTATGGGCAGTACCGGAAGTGTCAGTGCGTGGGATGAAGCGTTATTAATTGCCGCTATTTAATATCCTGTTCCTATTATTAAGGGGCCTGAAGATATTCAGGTTCAAGTGCAGCAGATCTGTAAAACAATCGATTCAACTAAAGCCGGTTATCCTGACTTGGATTTTATTGTATTTCCTGAATATTCCGCTCAGGGATTAAATACCAAGATCTGGACTTATGATGAAATGTTATTATCGCTGGACGGTCCAGAAGTTGACTGTTTTCGTCGAGCTTGTATTCGCAACGATATCTGGGGTGTGTTTTCAGTAATGGAACATAATGAAGATCCGTCGCAGCCACCTTATAATACTGCGATAATTATTAACAGCAACGGTGAGATTGTATTGCATTACCGCAAGTTGCAGCCTTGGGTGCCGATTGAACCCTGGATGCCGGGTAATTTGGGCATGCCGGTTTGTGAGGGGCCTAAAGGTTCAAAGCTGGCGGTGTGTATTTGTCACGATGGTATGTTTCCAGAATTGGCGCGCGAAGCTGCCTATAAAGGCTGTAACGTTTTTATCCGTATTTCCGGTTATTCTACCCAAGTCAACGACCAATGGATCTGGACTAATCGCACTAATGCTTGGCAGAACTTAATGTATACCGTATCGGTTAATCTGGCAGGCTACGATGAGGTATTTTATTATTTCGGTGAAGGTACGATTTGTAATTATGACGGTAACATTATCCAGCAAGGGCAGCGTAATCCGTGGGAAATTGTCACTGCTGAGCTGTTCCCGCGTTTGGCGGATAAGGCTCGTGAGAACTGGGCGTTAGAGAACAGTATTTTTAATCTTGGTTGTCGAGGTTATGTTGGTAAACCTGGAGGAGAGAGAGCTAATTATTTGACTTGGGTGCGTGATTTAGCAAACGGTGAATATAAACTACCTTGGGATGAAAATATCCGTATTCGTGATGGCTGGAAATATTATCCAGAAGGTGTGAAATTGGGGCCATTACCGAAAATTGATAAGTAAGCTGAGAGACTGATATTGATGGGCTACCATGCAGTCATCAACGGTGGAGAGGGCGATGATCACTTGATAGCCGCGGCGATTTCGAAGTTCAGTGAGTTTGATACTTTTATCGCTAATTAACCGGTTTCCTACATTAATTCCGTATTGGTATTAAGAAAACGATGAATTGCCTTTAACACTGCGTCTGGTTTTTCTGCGTGAACCCAGTGATCGCAACCGGCGATAACCCAAGCTTTGGCTTGTGGAAATTGTCTGGTGATATCATTCCGGTACTCTTCCTGGACATAAGAGGAGAGGCTGCCACGAATAAACAGGGCAGGGCGAGGCCATGTAGGGATTTCTTGCCAGCCGATGATCTTTTCATACTGGTTAATTAATACCGGTAAATTGAATTTCCATTCCCCCTGATGGAATGATTTCAGTAAAAACTGAATGACACTTTCTTCCTGAATATTTTCTCGCATAATCTTAGCAGCGTCTTGACGGGATTTAACTCCGGCTTCTGTCACTTTGTTCAGTGCGGTAAAAATTTGGTCATGACGGCGAATCTGATAGGCAACGGGAGCTATATCAATAAGAATAATTTTTTCTATCCGCTCTGGTGCTAATGCGGTCATTGCCATCGCGATCTTACCGCCCATTGAATGACCAATAATAAGGGTGGACTGAATTTGCAGATGATCCAGCAGGGAAATAACATCTTGTGCCATATCGTGGTAATCCATGTTATTTGCCCGTGGAGATAGACCATGATTGCGTACATCGACTTGAATGACGGGATAGTATTGCTGCAAATCACGAGCCAAAACCCCAAGATTATTGAGATCACCGAATAACCCATGGATTAATACCACAGGGGTAGAAGAGAGCGGATTTTCCGGTATCTGCATATGGTAATTTAACGGGTTGTCTAATTTCATGATGAGAATTGTTTTCTTTCAGGTATTGATATCATGCTGTGTATATTGTTGCTTAAATTATAAAAAAGCAACCAGGCTGTACAATTATAGTTAATAATCTCTTATGATTACATCGTTCTCAAAATGTTCATGTATCAAAAACTTGTTAATTTTTTTTATGGTAATACTTAATGGATTGAAAAATAAACGTTATTCGAGTAAATAATATTTTTAAATGGAAAGTTTTAAATAACTTGTGAGATGATTATTGGTTCAATCATCTTAGTGAGGTTATTGATTGTGTGTTTATGTGATCTGTATCTTAAAAAATTGTGTGTTAATTTTAATTTTTTGTGAAAAAATAATGAAAATTTGCTTTATGTTTTATTAAATAAAGGTATAAAGTACATTTAACAAAAACTACATCGTTCTAATAAGAATAAATAGAATCTGATTTATACTATGGATTAAGGAATTAAGAAGTGAAGAAAAATTTACTAAAGAGTCTTTATTTTCAAGTTTTGCTCGCAATAACTATCGGTATACTTCTGGGGCATTTCTATCCAGAGCTTGGTACAGAAATGAAGCCATTAGGTGATGGATTTGTTAAATTAATCAAAATGGTTATTGCTCCTGTTATTTTCTGTACGGTTGTAACCGGCATTGCAGGTATGGAAAGTATGAAAGCTGTTGGTAAAACGGGTGCTATTGCACTGGTGTATTTTGAAATAGTTAGCACAATTGCTTTGATTATTGGGCTAATTGTTGTCAATGTTATGCAGCCTGGCGCTGGGATGAATATTGATCCCTCTACGTTAGATGTTAAAGCGGTATCCCTATATGCGGAGAAGGCTGCTGAACAAGGGATAATAGCATTTTTACTTGATGTTATTCCTGCCAGTGTCATTGGGGCGTTTGCCAGTGGTAATATTTTGCAGGTCTTATTATTTGCTGTGTTATTTGGTTTTGCACTTCATCGTTTAGGAGAGAAAGGGAAATCAATCTTTAATATTATTGATGGTTTTTCGCATGTTATTTTCGGTATTATCAATATGATAATGCGATTGGCTCCTTTAGGCGCTTTTGGTGCAATGGCATTTACCATCGGTAAATATGGTATTGGTACGTTGGTACAATTAGGACAATTAATAGTTTGCTTTTATATCACCTGTATTCTTTTTGTCATATTTGTTTTAGGGACAATTGCAAAAGCGACAGGATTTAGTATATTCCGGTTTATTAATTACATTAAAGAAGAGTTATTAATTGTATTGGGAACATCATCTTCTGAATCTGCATTGCCGCGTATGTTAGATAAAATGGAGAAAGTGGGATGCCAGAAATCTGTTGTTGGATTGGTGATACCGACGGGATATTCCTTTAATTTGGATGGTACCTCCATTTACCTGACAATGGCTGCGGTATTTATTGCTCAAGCAACAAATACTCATATGGATATTGTGCATCAAATAACGCTATTGGTTGTATTACTTTTATCTTCTAAAGGTGCTGCTGGCGTAACAGGTAGTGGGTTTATTGTATTAGCTGCGACAATTTCTGCTGTTGGGCATTTACCACTAGCAGGGCTGGCATTAATACTGGGAATAGATCGTTTCATGTCAGAAGCCAGAGCTTTAACGAATCTAATTGGTAATGGTGTTGCGACGATTGTGGTCGCGAAACGTTGTCGTCAGCTTGATGAAGGCAAATTACACGAAGTGCTAAATGCCAAATAAGTAACTTTTTATCTATTCGATGACCAATTAATAAAACAATGCCGGCCTTGTGTCGGCATGAATTCTAATCAATGAAGACCAGCAGCAATTCATACTATTCTCCCGCTGATATGCATACAGTGTGACTATTACCCCCGCGTTAGAGCTTATTCCAATTTAGTTCGATTTAGTATGATTGCTTGCTGTTATTGGGTTTTTAGTGAATTTGTTTAGGTGGGTTGAGTTAAGGATGGCGTCCCCTGCTGGAATCGAACCAGCAATTAGCCCTTAGGAGGGGCTTGTTATATCCATTTAACTAAGGGGACATAGCTTTATTATAACGGCTTTTCATTCATAATATAAGGCGCTATAAACTGTTTGCCTATTTAATGATCGCTTGAATTGAGTACCATTCAAGTTGGATTGTCAGTAATATTTACATTATTGATGATCATCGGCGAGTCGAGCAACAAACTGATTTGCCGGATCTAGAAGGTTATTATTTGGAGAGATGTATGAAGTATCGTTTGGGCGGAATCGCTCTTACAGCTGTATTACTCGTGGGATGTGCTAATTCATCTGATACTGTTGAACAGGGGCGTTCAGACCCATTGGAAGGTTTTAACCGTACAATGTTCAACTTTAATTATGATGTTCTTGACCCTTATGTTTTACGTCCAGTCGCGGTAGCGTGGCACGATTATGTGCCGATGCCTGCTCGAAATGGTTTGGGTAATTTTCTGAGTAATCTCGAAGAGCCGGCTAGTATGGTAAACAGTTTCTTGCGTGGTAACCCATATCAGGGGATGAAACATTTTAATCGTTTTTTCCTGAATACCATTTTGGGTATGGGGGGGCTGATTGATGTTGCAACGATGGCAAACCCTAAATTGGCAAAAGAAGAGCCAAAACGCTTTGGGAGTACTCTGGGCTATTATAAGGTGGGATATGGTCCTTATGTTGTATTACCGGGCTATGGCAGTTTCACCCTACGTGATGAAGGGGGAGATTGGGCGGATATGACTTATCCAATGCTAAGTTATCTGACTATTTGGATGTCAGCCGGCAAGTGGGCATTTGAAGGTATTGAAACCCGTGCTCGTTTACTGGATTCTGATGGCTTGTTGAAGAACTCATCAGATCCTTATTTGATGATGCGTGAGGCTTATTTCCAGAGCCATGATTTTATGGCAAGCGGTGGTAAGCTGGAAGCCACGAAAAATCCGAATGCGGAAGCATTACAGGATGATTTGGATAGTATTGATTGATAGTCGTTATTTGATTGTTAACTTTGTAGATAAAAAAGGATAGCCGTGGAGCTATCCTTTTTTAGGGCTGCATATTATTAGAATGCGTAGTTGAAGTTCACACCGTAAAGCCAAGCAGAACCTTTAGCTTCGAATTCATATGGTACGTTAGTTGGATCAGATTTGTTTTCAGATAATCTCTCTTTGACAGTGACTTTCTGACCATGCATATAAGAAACACCTACATCAACAGAAGCATCTTTGTTAAATGCGTAAGTTGCACCCGCGCTCAGCCAGAAACGATCTTGATCTGGAATAGAGATAGAACGGTTTTCTGCAGGGATCGGGCTGTCATCAAAGGCGATACCCGTGCGGAATGTCCAATTGTCATCGTGATAATAAGTTGTACCTAAAGCGATACGGTAGGCATCTTTGAAGCCTTCATGTTTACTAAACAGGACGGAGCCGTCTTTTTTGCTAGTCCCTTTCAGTTCGTCAAACTCACTCCACCCTGCATACGCCAGGCTATAGTGGATAGCCCATTTAGGTGCTACACGGTTATAACCAGAAACTTCCCAGATATCTGGCAGCTTGAGATCCAATTTACCGCCAATGGTTTGACCGCCGGTAGCAGGTAAATGCACTCCCGCTTTTTCCATCATTTTACCTACCTGAACAGGTACGTCATTCTTATAATCACCGTCTTTAAACTTAATTTTAACTTTAGAACGGTAAGTCAAGCTGTAACGGTTATTTTCATCCACTTCATACATGATGCCGGCGTTCCAGCCATAACCCCAATCTTTGCCTTCTAGGTTAGCAACTTCATCTGTTGGGTTTATGGCGCCTCGCAGTTTCTGCGACAGAATACCTGCATGACGGACAATTTTTGCATCCGCATAAACAGCGTTCAGCCCTAAACCAAAGCTAAAGTGATCATTCAGACGATAAGCACCGCTCAGATTGAAGTTCAACGTTGTCAGGTCAGTTTTACCGCCGATGGGGCCTGCTTCATAGTTATTGCTAAAATTGGTTGCCAGGCCGAAATTGGTGGTGACCGAAGTACCAACAAACCATTGATCATCGATTGGCATAATGAAATGTAGGTTAGGTATCCAAGCGGTAGGAGCAATATTTTTAGCGTTAGTACTTTTGCCCGTTATTGGGGATTTACCGGTAATGTCGACATCAGGGTTGATATAGACAGCACCAATGGAAAATGATGGGCGATCAAACAGCGTCATTGCTGCTGGGTTACGACTTCCTACCGTTGCGTTATCAGCAACAACGCCTTCCCCGGAAAAAGCACGGCCCAAAGCCGAAGTAGAAAATTCATTTAACTGGAAACCAGCAGCGCCAGCATTCGATGAAATTATTGCCACTGCAACCGCTAATGCTGAACGGGTGAACAGGTTTTTCTGGTTCATAACCAAAACCCTCTTGTTTATTATTTAACTATGCCACTTATCTTAGCAAGGAGCGCAGGATTGTAGGGTCGGTTTGTCTCAATGACAAATCAGACCAGTTGTGAAGTATAGGTCTGATAACAGTTGGTGTTGCAAGGATGTTTTTAAAATATTACCAAGTTGATATCAAAAACGCGACTCAGTTAACAAAAAAATGATTTTTGATATTAATAAAAACGTTTAAAAATGATTTTTTAAGATCAAATTTCGGCAGATAAATATATTTTAAGAGGTAGAACGAGTTTTCCGGTAGTTAAGAGAGATAAGATATTAAAATTCATTATGAATATTTGAGTAATGAAATTATGACTGATGTAATAAGCCAATTTCGCACAAAAGCTTGCGAACATGTTCGAATAAGCATTGAAACCATTTAGCTATTAAATAAATTAAAGTTGCGCTTCCTCTCATTTTTGGTTTATTCAGGTTTGCTATTTATAAACATTACGCTAACAATGATCTGTCAGGTCAGACCTGTCCAGGTTGGTTGAAGAGTTTTTTCAGTAATTTGATTCAGTTAACGATAATCTTTCAGGAGCCGTTATGAGTCGTCCTTTAACACAAGTGACACATCAAGGTGATCGTATCGCCATTGTCAGTGGGCTACGCATTCCATTTGCTAAACAGGCAACATCGTATCACGACATACCGGCTGTGGATTTGGGTAAATTAGTCGTCAGCGAACTTGTGACAAGGAGTGGTTTACTCCCTGAAAAGATTGACCAACTGGTGTTTGGGCAAGTAGTGCAAATGCCTGAAGCGCCGAATATTGCCCGTGAAATCGTTCTCGGTACTGGGTTAAGTGTGAGTACTGATGCTTACAGTGTATCCCGTGCATGTGCCACTAGTTTCCAGGCGATTGCTAATGTGGCTGAAAGCATTATGGCTGGCACGGTGAATATCGGGATTGCTGGTGGAGCAGATTCCTCGTCTGTATTGCCGATTGGTGTGACTAAATCCTTGGCTCGTACTCTGGTTGAGATGAATAAGGCTAAAACGCTATCGCAACGTCTTAAGTTATTTAGCCGCCTTAAATTTCGTGATTTATTGCCTGTATCTCCGGCGGTAGCGGAATATTCGACAGGTCTGCGTATGGGAGATACCGCGGAACAGATGGCGAAGACTTACCGTATCAGTCGAGAAGATCAGGATGCATTAGCACATCGCTCCCATATTCTGGCAGCAAAAGCTTGGGAACAGGGATTGTTGGTTGATGAAGTCATGACAGCTCACTTCCCTCCATACCGTGAAGCATTGCTTGAAGATAATAATATTCGTAAAAATTCTGTATTGACCTCTTATGCGAAGCTGCGTCCGGCATTTGACCGTAAGTACGGCACGGTCACTGCTGCAAACAGTACACCGCTGACGGATGGTGCAGCGGCGGTCATATTGATGAGTGAATCAGTGGCTAAGGCGTTGGGAATAAAACCGCTTGGTTATCTGCGTAGCTATGCATTCTCAGCCATTGATGTCTGGCAAGATATGTTATTAGGGCCGTCATACGCCACGCCAATAGCGCTCGATCGTGCAGGTATTACACTGAAAGATCTAACTTTAATCGATATGCATGAAGCTTTTGCGGCTCAGACACTAGCAAACCTGAAAATGTTTGCCAGTGATGAATTTGCTCGTAATAAATTAGGGCGTGCTCAGGCAATTGGTGAAGTCGATATGGACAAATTTAATGTCTTAGGGGGTTCAATCGCTTATGGGCACCCATTTGCAGCAACAGGAGCTCGTATGGTGACGCAGGTATTGAATGAGTTGCGTCGTCGTGGCGGTGGCCTTGGGCTGACAACCGCTTGTGCTGCTGGCGGGTTGGGCACAGCTATGGTATTGGAGGTGGAATAATGACTCAGGCTCAGCATAATGCTGCACCCATCACTACGGGTACAAACCAAACTTCTTCTGTTTTCAGTTTTGATGTCAGGCCAGATAAGATCGGCATTATCACCATTAATGTACCGGGAGAAAAGGTAAATACGCTGAAAGCCGAGTTTGTTGATCAATTTCTGAATGTTTTCAAGCAAGCTCAGCAGTCTTCTGGTCTTAAAGGATTAATATTGATTTCCGGTAAGCCGGATACGTTTATTGCTGGTGCTGATATTTCTATGATTGCCGGATGTAAGACCAAAGAAGATGCGCGAGATTTGGCTGAAAAGGGTCAGAAACTATTTTCTCAGATAGCCAATTACCCCTTGCCTGTCGTAGCAGCAATTCATGGCGCTTGTTTGGGGGGCGGTTTGGAATTGGCGCTTGCATGTCATTGGCGTGTATGTTCACAGGATGATAAAACTCGTCTTGGATTACCGGAAGTTCAACTTGGGTTATTACCCGGCTCTGGTGGTACTCAGCGGTTGCCAAGGCTTATTGGTGTTAGTTCAGCGTTGGATATCATTCTGACAGGTAAACAGCTACGGGCGAAACAGGCATTACGGCTCGGATTGGTGGATGATGCTGTGCCGTTGGATATTCTGCTAGACATTGCTATCGAAAAAGTCAAAAAAGGTATTCCTGTGCGTAAGCCTTTGCCGTGGCAACAGCGGCTATTAGTTGGCCCCGTGGGAAGATACTTTTTGTTTAATATCGTTCGTAAAAAGACACTGGCGAAAACTCGTGGTCATTATCCTGCACCTGAACGAATTATTGAAGTTGTCAAAGAAGGTCTTGAAAAAGGCATGAGCCAGGGTTTACGGGCTGAGGCGGTGGCATTTGGTGAACTGGCAATGACACGGGAGTCTGCTGCTTTACGTAATCTGTTTTTTGCTGCAACTTCGTTGAAGAATGAAACGGGGTCATCAGAGAAGCCTGCGGAGATCAAGCGCGTTGGTATATTAGGTGGTGGTTTGATGGGCGGAGGCATTGCGAATGTAACAGCCACCCGTGGCAAACTACCGGTGCGGATTAAAGATATTAATGAAAAGGGCATTAGCCAGGTATTGAAATATACTTGGGATTTGTTGTCCAAGCGGGTGAAGCAAAAACGACTACGCCCGGCAGAGCGTGCTCAACAAATGATGCTAATTTCAGGAACAGTAGATTATCGTGGTTTCGCACAAACCGATATTGTTGTTGAAGCAGTGTTTGAGGATTTGCCACTAAAACAGCAAATGGTGGCAGAAATTGAAACAAATGCTAAACCAGAAACCATATTTGCATCTAATACATCTTCACTACCTATCCATCAGATTGCTGAAAAAGCCCAACGACCAGAGCAGGTTATTGGTCTGCATTATTTTAGTCCAGTGGATAAGATGCCGCTGGTGGAAGTTATTCCACATCAGGGGACCAGTGAGAAAACGATTGCTACAGCCGTTGCTTTGGTGAAGAAACAGGGTAAAACCGCTATCGTGGTAGGTGATAAAGCCGGGTTTTATGTAAACCGGATTCTTGTCCCTTATATTAGTGAAGCCGCGCATTGCCTGGTAGCAGGAGAACCTATCGACCATATCGATGGAGCACTGGTTAATTTTGGTTTTCCGGTAGGGCCGATTAATTTATTGGATGAAGTAGGTATTGATGTTGGCACCAAAATCATGCCGATTCTGGTAGAACAACTAGGTCCGCGTTTTGCTGCACCTGAGTCTCTCGATGCTGTACTGAAAGATGGTCGTAAGGGTAGGAAAAATGGCCGTGGTTTCTATTTATATGCCTCAAGGTCCAGAAAATTCTGGCAGTTTGGTAAGAAAGGCAAAAAAGTTGATAGCTCAGTTTATACCTTGCTAAATATAACACCTGAGTCGCACATGCTCTCGTCAGAAATTGCTCAACGTTGTGTGATGCTAATGCTTAATGAAGCTGTTCGTTGCTTGGATGAAGGCATTATCAGAAGTCCGCGTGATGGTGATATTGGGGCGGTATTTGGTATTGGTTTTCCGCCATTCTTTGGTGGTCCATTCCGTTATATTGATAGCCTTGGTTGTGCCAGAGTGGTGGAGATTCTGCGTAGGCTGGAAAGCCAGTATGGAGACAGATTTGTACCTTGTGAATGTTTAATAAAAATGGCTGAACAGAATAAAAGTTTTTATCCATAGTGGTGGCTTGTACTGTATTGATGAAAAGATGGATTCCGGCGCCGTGGGGCTCCGGAATTATATTAAGTGTTTTTGAATAAAAAAGATCTCTTTATAGGTTCAAACAATATCTATTGGGTTGTCGTTCAATCATTTTATTTGTTTTTGTTTTGAGTAGAATGCTTGTTCACCCTGTCTGAAATGTTTTTTGTAGAAACAATTTTTATTGTATAACTCAGAAGTAGGATAACTGCACTTACTCATTCATACGGTGGACTATGCAAATTTTTATTATGCGTCATGGTGACGCGGCTTTAGATGCAATTAGTGATGCTGCCCGGCAACTCACTCCTCGCGGTTGTGATGAATCGCAAAAAATGGCTTGTTGGTTAGCACAGCAAAAGCATCAGATTGATCTCGTATTGGTGAGTCCTTATATTCGCGCTGAACAAACGTTACAGATTGTTCGTAAATCCTTATCTTTGCCGGATGGTGAAGAGGTGTTGTTGGGATTAACGCCGTCAGGTGATGCGGCTACAGTGAGTAGTTATCTCCAGTTTCTTGCTGAACAAGGTCATAACGCTGTTTTAGTTGTCTCTCACTTACCATTAGTCAGCTACTTAGTTGCTGAGCTATGTCCGGCAGAAACACCACCGATGTTTGCAACTTCTGCAATGATATGCGTGGATTTAAACAGCCAGACTGGCAAAGGGACTCTTGCCTGGCAGGTCAGCCCGTCTCAATTGGTAGCAAAAGCCTAATAACTCAGCGGCGTATTGGCTCAAGGCTCATCAAGTTCGATAAGCATCAATAGTGCGGCGTTACCTCCCCATTCCTTTGGCGCTTGATGAAAGGCTATGATATCTGGGTGTTGGGCTAACCACAGCGGTGTTTGCTGTTTGAGAATGTGTTTTCCGTGGCCGTGCATGATACAAGCACAATAGACATGTTCACGACGGCAAGCAGCGATCAATGCTCCAATTTCCTGTTTGGCCTGCATTTGAGTTAATCCGTGTAAATCAAGAAACAGTTCTGGCGAATAGTCACCTCGACGTAATTTCTTCAATTCATAATGGTTTGTATCTTCCCTTACGTAACGCGTAGGGCCCTCGGTATCAAGGTTGGGCTGAAATTCATCAGAAAAATAGTAGCTGGCATCAATTTGCTCTTGCTGAATTCGTTCAGGGGCAATATAGCTGGTTTTTTTTCTTCTGGGAGAATGTAAGACGGTATCTTGGTTGATGCGTTTAGTGCCTGTTACCGATTGTTGAAATAAGTGAATCTCTTCCTCATTCAGGGAGTATTTATTTTTCATCATTGCTCAGTTGATTAAACCATTTTGTGACAAGTGTACTGCATCTTTTTAACTATTAAACCTGATTATGTTTAATAAAACCTGATTTTACCGAGTTTGTGGTTTAAAAATGCTGATAAGAAGGTATATCCAGATAGTTAATAAAATAATTTGACAATGACAGTTGGTTGGAAAATAAATGTATATATACCTTATGGATTTCAAGATGCATCGCGACGGCAAGGGAGTGAATCCCCGGGAGCATAGATAACTATGTGACCGGGGTGAGCGAGTGCAGCCAACAAAGAGGCAACTTGAAAGATGACGGGTATACAATTAAAAAACTGATTTATCAGATACAGACCAATACAGGATGCTGATCATGGTAATAGAACTGTGTGATACTGATATCATCTGGCGTAATGCAAGACTGGCAACAATGGATTCTGCTGTCAAGGCAGCTTACGGATTATTAAAAGAATATGATCTTGTGGTGCGTGATGACAAAATTTTAGCTATTTTGCCCACTGCAACATTACAGACGAGTCGTTGTCAGGTAATTGATGTCCAACAACGCTTAATTACCCCTGGTTTAATCGATTGTCACACCCATTTAGTGTTTGGTGGTAACCGAGCTTATGAGTGGGAACAGCGTTTAAATGGTATGTCCTATGCTGAACTCAGCGCTCAGGGAGGGGGGATTAATGCGACAGTTTCTGCGACTCGGGCCAGTTCTCATGAACAACTTGAGCGTTCTGCGCAACAACGCCTTGCTGCATTTATGGCCGAAGGTGTGACCACCATTGAGATTAAATCGGGTTATGGATTAAATCTGGAAAATGAAGAAAAGTTGCTACAGGTTGCGCAGCACTTGGCGCGACATAACCCGATCGAGATCAGTCCCACATTGCTTGCTGCTCATACTTGTCCACCTGAATATAAGCATAATCCCGATGCTTATATGGATCTGATTTGCGAAGATATCCTTCCACAACTTTGGCAAAAAGGGCTGTTTGAGGCAGTAGATATTTTTTGTGAGAGTGTAGGATTTAATCTGGCACAAACTGAGCGACTCTTTCAGGAAGCACAGCGTTGGAACATTCCAGTAAAAGGTCATGTGGAACAGTTATCTCATTTAGGCGGGAGTGAACTGGTCGCTCGCTATCATGGTCTTTCTGTGGATCATATTGAATATTTAGATCAAGCGGGAGTTGAGTCGCTCAGTCACAGTGGTACGGTAGCTGTTTTGCTTCCTGGTGCGTTCTACTTTTTGCAGGAAACACAGCGCCCTCCTATTGATTTATTGCGGCAATTTAATGTGCCGATAGCTGTATCTACCGATTTTAATCCTGGAACCAGCCCATTTGCTTCTTTGAGAATGACCATGAATATGGCATGTGTACAATTTGGATTGACTCCTGAAGAGGTATGGTTAGGTGTAACCCGACATGCGGCTCGGGCATTGGGCAGAGAACAGCGTCACGGACAGTTGCGTGCAGGAGCTTACGCCGATTTTGTTGTCTGGGATGCAGAAAACCCCGTTGATATTTTCTATGAGTTGGGTCATAACCCTTTGAATACCAGAGTGTTTCGTGGTGTTATGACTCATTCCAGCATTATGTAACAGATAAGGAGCGGTAAATGAATTTATGGCATGCTACTTCGCCGACTATTTGGCAAGGACGAAATGATTTGGCAGAAGCGGATAATGCACTACGGCTTTTTCAAACAGTTAAACTATCTCCGTATTTTACGCCGGAAGAATTTTCTCACTATATTGCTCTCTTAGGGTTTGAATGTGATGAAGGTGTAAAGCGCAATCAGGGGAGGCCTGGTGCCAATCAAGGCCCTGATTATTTGCGGCAGTCGTTGGCAAATATGGCTAGTCATAAAGGGCATGATAGATTGGTCGATTTGGGAAGCGTTCACGCTAATCCCAATCAATTGAGTGAAGCACAACAAGCCTTGTCTGATGCCGTTACCCAATGTCAACGTCAGAATGTACGTACCTTGGTATTGGGTGGTGGACATGAAACGGCTTTTGCTCATGGTGTTGGAATTTATGATGCTTTTCCACATCAACGTGTTGGTATTATTAACTTTGATGCTCATCTCGATTTACGGCGTTCGCCGCAGCCCACTTCTGGTACACCATTTCGTCAACTTGCTGAATATTGTCAGCAACATCAACGTCTATTTCACTATACTTGCATTGGCGCAAGTTTGGCGTCTAATACGCAGGCATTGGTGGATGAAGCAAATCGCTTGAACGCTACGATTATCTGGGATAATCAATGTCGTGAAACTATGCTGGACAAGGTGCAACAGCAGATACAAGATATACTCCAGCAAGTTGATTTGATTTACATGACGATCGATTTGGATGTATTACCTGCTTATCAGATGCCAGCAGTCTCTGCGCCAGCCGCATTGGGGTTGCCATTGGAGCGCCTTCTGCAATTAATTCAGCCAATTTGTCAGAGCGGTAAACTACAGGCGGCTGATTTGGTTGAGCTCAATCCACTATTTGATATACAAGGTATAGGTGGAAGAGCCGCAGCACGTCTTGCCTGGCAATTAGCACATTGGTGGTATTGATTATCTAAAATAACAGTACTATTGTGTTTTCTATTTTGGCAAAGATAGCTTGATAAAGTGAGTGTAATTAATCACTTAACATTTTTACAGCATAAGGAATTTATTGTGACGACGCACTTATCAGGATCATTTGCCAAACCTGTGCCTCTGTATGCCAAAGTGAAACAATCTATCATTGAAAAAATCTACACCGGTGAATGGAAATCAAATGATCGTGTTCCTTCTGAAGCTGAATTGGTTAAACAGTTTAACTGTAGCCGTATGACTGCTAACCGTGCACTGCGTGAGTTGACTGCTGAAGGGGTATTAGTACGGCTGCAAGGCGTGGGATCGTTTGTCGCTGAACCGAAGGGGCAATCCGCTCTGTTTGAAATTCACAGCATTGCTGATGAGATTTCAGCTCGTTCTCATCAGCATCGCTGTAAAATATTAAAATTATCCGAGCTGGATGCGGATGTGAAACAGGCCGCTGAATTGGACATTATTGTTGGTACGCCGATTTATCATTCGGTTATTGTCCATTATGAAAACGATGTTCCTGTTCAAATAGAAGATCGTTATGTCAATGCTCAATCGGTGCCTGATTATTTGCAACAGGATTTTACGAAACTTACGCCACACGATTATTTGTCAATGATTGCACCTCTAACGGAAGGTGAACACATTGTGGAAGCTATTGCTGGCGATCCTCGATCCTGCAAGTTGTTGCAAATTGAGTCAGGGGCTCCCTGTTTGTTAATTAGTCGCCGAACTTGGTCGACTCATTACACTGTTTCCAGTGCCAGGCTGTTATTTCCCGGTAATCGGTATAAATTGAAAGGACGTTTCAACTCATAGCTATATCCTCATAACTGATTTTTTTCCGTATGAGCTGATAGGGTTGCCATAGATCATTACCTTCATAATGGATTAATGCGATTTCACGTATTTTATCCGTTCCATTTATGGCAACCGTATTGGTAAGCGCATTAAATAAGGGGATGTCAGAGCCAGAATCACCATAGGCAACACATTTTTCCAAATTTAGCCCATGTTCCTGTACATATTTTTTCACTATCTGTAATTTACTTTCGGGTGTTAATATCTGTTCTGGATCAATCGATTCACGAAAAGGTAAAGCAGGAAAATTTGATGCAACAACGATATCAACCCCAAAATTTTTTAAATGTTGGGCAAAGAAGTCTGGTGATAGGGTAATGACCATAGATATTTCACCTTTGGTTCTGATATCGTCAAAAACCTCTTTTATTCCTCCAATCCACGGTGAGGCATGAAAAACTTTAGCAACGTCAGCGTACTGCAAGTTTGACCATAGACGTTGTAATTCAGCGGCAAATTTCTTGGTATCTATATCTCCTTGAGAAAATTGTTTTTCCAGCAGATGAAGCTCTGTCAGGCAATTCATTGTACGGGCAATTTCCAGACTTGCTGTGGTTCCTCTGAGAAGAGTGCCATCCATATCAAAAACATGTAATACTTTCATAATAAACCTAAGTAAATTTTTCGTTATAGGGGTAGGGTAGGTTTGTTCGTGATGGTAAACATATAGGGATTACCTATCTTAGTAATCCCCCGCTTATTCAGTTAGCTCACGAATTAGGCGGCTTCTACTGCCAAGGTCTTAAGAACCGCTGAGGCGGCATAGTGACCACTAATCATTGCAGCAACAATACCTCTGAAAATTCCACAAGCGTCACCTGCAATCCATACAGGATAAGGGGAAGTTTCCAGGCTTAAATCGCCGTCAAGACTGGGGTACCAACCGACACCTTCCAATGTAGGCCCGACGATATGCGTATTTTCGTGATCGATTTCGGGAAATTTTTTAATGATATTACGCAATCCTTGTAACATCTTATCGAATAGTTCTTCGCCGTAAATAGATGCAAGCTGTGTAATTATGTGAGCATTTCCTGCTAATATATCTTGTACTTTGATTCTAAAGTAAGAATCCTTTTGCTTCATGGCAGAAACAACATTGTTGAGTGTTCGGTCCGCGATATCTTCATCAAGAATACGTGTATTAAATCCAACATTAGATCGTCCTGTAGAAGGGCCGTCAGAATGACCGGAAACGGTCCATAAATCTTGAGTTTTTGTTAATACTGTTTCGCCATCCCGGCAAGCACAGAAAGTACGCCATTCAATAACGCCATCATCCGACCGAAACTTTAACTTCGGGTCGAGTTGCTTCATATTTTTAAAAAATGCCAAATCTTCTTGCTGTTCAATGCGGAACCCAACTTCTAACCGATTGAAAGATTGTTTTTTAACTAGACTGGCAATCTCTAATGGACCAAATCTTCCACTAGCTAAAATGATTCGTCGGCATTCAATTTGATAAGTATTGGCATTTTTGTCTCTTAAATTCATAATCAGAGCATCTTTTCTTTTGACGTATTTATAAGACAGGAATTTAGTTTGTGTGATGATATCTGCATCTGCCGTTTGCACCATATCTTCAACAAGATTAATTCTATCTTCAAGAGACATATAATTAGAGGGATAATCTTTTAATACCCATTCCCCGGAACCTACTGTAAAGTCTTTGGGATTTGTTGGGAATGGCGGTGTGTCCAGACCATATGTGTTTAGCGTGGTGCATGTCCATTCATAAGCTTGCCGTAATTCCAGTTCATTTGGTAACTCCCAAAGTGCACTGGCAGAAGGAAAAAATGAGAATTTTCCGTCAGAAAACAGCCCTGCACCACCGTGTCCTTCGGTTATCTCAACGAGATTATCTTTATCGCGTTCATGAATAGCTTTGCCATTATCGATTAGTACGACTCGTAAACCTTTTCCTTTCAATTTCTGTACCGCAGCTAAACCTGCTGGGCCAGCGCCAATAACAGCGACATCATATACAGACATTTCTCTCCTCCATTCTTTAGTCAGAATTAATGTTCCTGGGAACATTTTCTATGAGTTGAGCATTGAATTATTTGTTCGGTTTTACGGAGTACATCCCGTTTTTTGCTAGAAATAGCATTCTATTCCGATTACCCTTATCAAATACGAAACTTCTAGTATCGAAAATAGAGCATCTAAACTTGCTTTTCTGATATTATTTGTCAATACCAAATTATGGGTATCTTAATTTGTCAATGAATGGAGCGATTTATGAGTGAGAATGAGCGGCTATCCCCATTAAGACGTGGGCGTCCACGCGATAATGACACGACAAAAGCTGTGTTGAATGCTGCACTTGTTCTCGTTGAAAGTGGACGGATTGCAGATATTACTATTAACCATATTGCCTTGTATTCAGGCGTTGCGAAATCGACTATTTATCGTAGATGGCCGAATGTATCAGCAGTTTTAATGGATGCTTTCTTTGATGATATTGAACCTCTAATTATTTATGACAAACAGATGCCGGTGATAGAATCCATGCGGATTACCATTAAAAAGCTTATTGAAGTGTTGCAAAGTAAGCACGGGTTGCTGTTCAGGTATCTGTTGGGATCAGCACAGTACGATACTGAGGTGAGAGAGGTTTTTATTCAGCGCTGGCTTGAACCACGACGACAGTTAGGAAAGCAGATTATTTTACATGCTATCGAGCGAGGAGAGATTTCTTCTCATACTGATCGGGACTTATTGTTAGACTGCATTTTCGGTGCTATTTACTACAAATATATGGTTTCTTTTTCTCTCGTTACACCTGAATTTGTCGATAAGGTTATTGATTGTGCGTTTGGTGGTTTGGCTAGGGATTAAATGCTCATTTCGATAAGGAAGTATTTATTAGCGGTTACAGGTGTTCTGTCCAAAGAGTGATTTTTGCTAAGTCAAAATAACCTTTTTATTATTGATTACGGTTGTAAGATTAATCTGACGGGGTCAGCAATGCCAGCCCCGTTAACCATAATCAGGTTATATTGATATACCCGTTATCTTTCAAGTTGCCTCTTTGTTGACTGCACTCGCTCACCCCCGTCACATAGTTACCTATGCTGCCGGGGATTCACTCCCTTGCCGCCGCGATGCATCTTGAAATCCATAGGGTATATATATTCAAGCGCACATATTTGTCACCAACCTTATTCTTATAAATTTACTTTCTGAAATTATTATTATCTTTATTTATCTTACTATAATCATAGTCTTTTACAGCGTAATAATGAAATTGATGTCTATACCCAAGAAATTTTAAGATGCAGTTTTTAGCACCTGAAAATGGTCGTTAATTCTAGACATCAGCGAGTCCGCTATATCAGGTAACGTTGTGGTGAAAAATTTGAATACTTTGTCTCGAAATTCATGTTTATCAGCGAAATAACGGTTATTTCGAACATGTTCATTCATGACCTTCCATAATCGCTCTATCGGGTTTAAATTTGGGCTGTATGGAGGAAGGTAATGTAACTTAATATTGTTAACATAAGCCCAATCCTTCACAAGATGAGTTTTGTTGTAACCCGCCCCATCCACAATAAGATGAATTTTTTGATGATAGTTAGGATAAGACTTTCGGTGTAGCCATTTATTCATGCGTGGAATGCTAAAGGTAATATTCCAGAGCTGAGCAATATAGGCTACGATCTCATGTGTGTGATGGAAAAGATTTTGAGATAAGTGGTCGATTAAAAAATCAGTTTGCTTTCGAGAAAGTAAATTATCAGACCCCCCATTATCAGATTGAAGTTTCCCCTGATTGAGGTAATCACCGATATGGCGGTCAACGGTGGTCTGATGGAGTCGCAATGCCTGGGCTATCATCACAGAACTCCACCCTTCAGAAGCCAGAAGGATAGCTTTTATTCTGTCTCGTACTTGACCATCACGAGTTGTGTCGTGAAGACGCTCAAGTTTGATTTTTTGTTCTGATGTAATAAATATTTTCATAGCGAGAATAATGATCTCCATTTCGTATAAAACCAAGCATCTTCAATGATTGCTAGCATATATTGTATAACAAGCTTTTTAATTAGAGCAAGATCGCTAATGTTTTTTTAATCACGAATAAAGAATAAATCAATTAATTCGGCGAAATAGCGCTAAAAAATTTTCTCAGTGGTCAAGTTGAGTAAAATACAGACAATGTAGTTGCTGACAAGGTAATGCCGTCATGATTACTCGTTCTGCTTTGAAAAAAGAGAGGCCAGCGATCGAATACCATCATCGAAAAATGGATGATCTGGGTACGCAATACGGGTTATGGCTGTAGTACTAGGAAAATCTTTCCTTCCTTAAATCATATTTTTGTAAAATTAATGTAAATAATTTGTGATTATAAACACAAAAATAAGAAAAATATGATTCCTTGATAATTGGAGAAAAATAATATTAACAAATTGATTCATAAGAAAATAAAAACAATAAACTCATAAATTTATCATTTTAGCTAATGGTTTGGTCTATTGAATATACATGTATGTACAACTATACATTTAGCAAATATCTAAAGACCAAAAGGAGCCAGACCGTGACCGCCCAAAATAGTAAATTCCGTAATGTTGGTATCCGGGCACCCAGAGGAACACAATTAACAGCCAAAAGTTGGCTAACCGAAGCTCCTCTGCGCATGTTAATGAATAATCTTGATCCAGAAGTTGCTGAAAACTCTGATGAACTGGTGGTGTATGGTGGTATTGGTCGGGCTGCTAGAAATTGGGAGTGCTATGACAAGATTATTGAAACACTGAAAGAGTTGGAAGACGATGAAACGTTGTTAATCCAATCGGGTAAGCCGGTTGGGGTATTTAAAACCCATAGCAATGCCCCACGGGTACTTATTGCAAATTCGAATTTGGTGCCGCACTGGGCGACTTGGGAACACTTCAACGAGCTGGATGCTAAAGGGCTGGCTATGTACGGCCAAATGACGGCGGGTAGCTGGATTTACATTGGCAGCCAGGGAATTGTTCAAGGCACCTATGAAACGTTTGTGGAAGCTGGTCGCCAGCATTATAACGGTAATTTACAGGGCCGTTGGGTGTTAACTGCTGGTTTGGGAGGGATGGGGGGAGCACAACCGCTGGCTGCAACACTGGCTGGAGCGTGTTCGCTAAATATTGAGTGCCAGCAAAGCAGGATTGATTTCCGTCTGCGTACTGGTTATGTCGATGAACAAGCGAAAGATCTGGATGACGCCCTGGCTCGAATCGAAAAATATACTCAGGAAGGTAAAGCCATCTCTATCGCACTGTGCGGTAATGCCGCTGAAATTTTGCCAGAATTAGTCCGTCGTGGCGTACGCCCGGATTTGGTCACTGACCAGACAAGTGCACACGATCCTCTCAATGGCTATCTACCGAAAAACTGGAGTTGGGAAGAATACCGCCAACGTGCTATTTCAGCACCGGAAGAGGTCATCAAAGCAGCAAAATCTTCAATGATAGAACATGTTAAGGCGATGTTGATTTTCCAGCAACAGGGCATTCCTGTTTTTGATTACGGCAACAACATTCGCCAAATGGCATATGAAGTCGGCGTAGAAAATGCTTTCGATTTTCCTGGTTTTGTTCCTACTTATATTCGCCCGTTATTTTGCCGTGGTATCGGGCCCTTCCGCTGGGTAGCGCTTTCTGGTGATCCACAGGATATCTATAAAACTGACGCTAAAGTTAAAGAATTACTCCCCGATGATCAACATTTGCATCATTGGCTAGATATGGCGAGGGAACGTATCAGCTTTCAGGGTCTACCTGCCCGTATCTGTTGGGTTGGTTTAGGGCAACGAGCCAAGCTAGGGTTAGCTTTTAACGAAATGGTACGCAGTGGAGAACTTTCTGCACCGATTGTTATTGGTCGTGACCATCTGGATTCCGGCTCTGTAGCCAGTCCGAACCGCGAAACCGAATCTATGTGTGATGGCTCTGATGCCGTTTCGGACTGGCCGTTGTTAAACGCCTTACTTAACACCGCCAGCGGTGCTACCTGGGTTTCTCTGCATCATGGCGGTGGTGTCGGCATGGGTTTCTCACAACATGCCGGTATGGTGATTGTTTGTGATGGAACTGATGAAGCCGCAGAACGTATAGCACGGGTGCTACATAACGATCCGGCCACTGGGGTTATGCGTCATGCTGATGCAGGTTATGAAATCGCTATCCATTGTGCCAAAGAGCAAGGATTAGACTTGCCGATGCTTAATACAAAATAAGGAACATTATGAAGCAGCTAACTATTTATCCAGGCAAATTGACCCTTGATGAGCTACGTCAGGTTTATCTACAACCAATAAAAATCACGCTGGATAGCCAAATTTTTCCTGCTATTGAACACAGCGTGGAGTGTGTTAATGCGATTCTTGCTGAAAATCGCATTGCCTATGGGATTAATACCGGGTTCGGGCTATTAGCCAGTACACGAATTGAAGAAGATAATTTAGAAAAACTACAGCGTTCGCTTGTCGTCTCTCATGCTGCCGGGGTCGGTGAAGCGTTGGACGATAATATGACCCGGTTGATCATGGTATTGAAAATTAACAGTCTCTCCCGTGGTTACTCAGGTATTCGTCTCGCCGTTATTCAAGTATTAATCGCGTTAGTCAATGCGGAAATTTATCCTCATATTCCCTGTAAAGGATCGGTGGGGGCTTCGGGTGATTTAGCGCCGTTGGCACATATGAGCCTGTTATTACTTGGGGAAGGGCAAGCGCATTATCAGGGCGAATGGCTGCCAGCCAGAGAAGCGCTGGCAAAGGCCAATTTACAACCCATTACATTAGCGGCTAAAGAAGGTTTGGCGTTACTCAACGGAACCCAAGTATCCACGGCTTTTGCGTTACGTGGGTTATTTGAGGCAGAAGATCTGTTGGCGGCAGCGATAGTTTGTGGTTCTTTATCTGTAGAGGCGGCATTGGGTTCCCGCAAACCATTTGATGCCCGTGTACATGAGGTACGGGGGCAACAGGGGCAGATCGATGTTGCCGCATTGTATCGTCATGTATTAGAGGAGAGCAGCGAACTATCAGATTCTCACATCAATTGCCCAAAGGTACAGGACCCTTATTCATTACGTTGTCAGCCACAAGTCATGGGTGCTTGCCTGACTCAGTTGCGCCATGCTGCTGATGTTATTCTGACTGAAGCTAATGCCGTATCTGATAACCCACTGGTGTTTGCTGAGCAGGGAGAAGTGATTTCCGGTGGTAACTTCCATGCTGAACCTGTTGCAATGGCGTCTGATAATTTGGCTCTGGTATTGGCAGAGATAGGTGCATTGTCAGAACGACGTATTGCGTTGTTGATGGATTCACATATGTCACAACTTCCGCCTTTTCTGGTTGAGAATGGTGGTGTGAATTCAGGTTTTATGATTGCACAAGTGACGGCAGCGGCGCTTGCCAGTGAAAATAAAGCATTGGCACACCCGGCGAGTGTTGACAGTTTACCAACTTCGGCCAATCAAGAGGATCATGTATCAATGGCACCGGCTGCGGGACGTCGTTTATGGGAGATGGCAGAAAATACCCGAGGTATTCTGGCAATTGAATGGTTATCTGCCTGCCAGGGGATCGATTTCCGTAATGGCTTGAAAAGCAGCCCGATTTTGGAAGAAGCGCGTGTTATCTTGAGAGCGAAAGTAGATTATTACGATCAGGATCGTTTCTTTGCACCTGATATTAATGCTGCTGTGAAATTATTATCTGAGCAACATCTCTCCTCATTACTTCCTTCTGGACAGATATTACAGAGTAAAAATAACCGTTAAATCAACCAATGGCCGGCGCCCGACCGGCCTGATTGTCACATTTATCTTTCTCATAAAACCCAATAATAAAAGATAAGAGGGTAAATCATGCAAGCTTCATTACAACTAGAGCGAGGACTCAACGCACGCCATATCCGGTTTATGGCGTTGGGTTCTGCGATTGGTACAGGTCTTTTTTATGGTTCTGCTGAAGCAATAAACATGGCCGGTCCGGCGGTATTGTTAGCTTATTTAGTGGGCGGTGCTGCTGTCTTTATGGTTATGCGTGCTTTAGGAGAAATGGCGGTTTACAGACCGGATGCCGGCTCTTTCGCCAGTTACGCTCATCAATATTTAGGCCCGTTACCCGGATTTATTACCGGCTGGACTTATACTTTCGAAATGATCATTGTTTGTCTGGCGGATGTGACTGCTTTTGGCATTTATATGGGGCTATGGTACCCGGAAGTGCCGCGTTGGATATGGGTACTTAGTATTATTTTCATTATTGGCGCGCTCAATCTTTGTAAAGTCAAAGTATTTGGCGAAATGGAATTCTGGTTATCGATTCTGAAAGTTGCTGCAATCAGCGCCATGATTATTGCCGGAACCGGTATTATTCTGTTTGGTTTTAGCGGCCATTTTCAGGCAACGGGGGTTCAAAATCTGTGGCAACACGGAGGGTTTATGCCTAATGGGTTGGGGGGCATTATTGAGTCTTTGGCTGTTGTGATGTTTGCTTTCGGTGGTATCGAAATTATCGGTATTACATCCAGTGAAGCTAAAAATCCGGCGAAAATGATCCCGCAAGCGATTAACTCTATCCCGTTTCGTATTCTTCTGTTTTATGTACTCACTATTTTTGTATTAATGGCAATTTACCCTTGGAGCAGTATCGGCCAAGAAGGTAGTCCATTTGTCGCAATATTTCAGGGGTTAGGCATTGGTTCGGCAGCGAATATTCTGAATATTATCGTCATTACGGCGGCAATTTCGGCCATTAACAGCGATATTTTTGGTGCCGGTCGTATGATGTATGGTATGGCGGAGAAAGGATTAGCCCATAAAAAATTTATGCATTTAAGCCGTAACGGTGTGCCTTGGGTGACGATCATGGTTATGACATTGGCGTTATTGTGTGCTGTGGTTCTCAATTATTTGCTCCCTAAACAGATATTTGTCATTGTTGCTTCGATTGCGACTTTTGCCACTGTGTGGGTCTGGTTAATGATTTTGCTATCTCAATTTGCTATGCGCAGAAAAATGTCACCGGGAGAAGCAAAAAAATTACAATTCCCAGTACCGATGTGGCCTGTTGCGCCGATTTTGACCATCGTATTTATGATATTTATTATTGCTGTTCTCAGTTACTTCCCTGCGACACGAATTGCGTTCTATGTGGGAGGCGTATGGATCGCGCTGTTAATATCCGCCTATTATTTATGGATACGAAAAAATGTCATTATTGTGAGCGCTCAATCAGCCAAAGAAACACGGTGTTAAATAGGTAGAAACCAAACCGTCTTGTTGTTGAATAAGACGGTTTGCCCCGAAAATTAATTAAAAATTTACGATATACCCTATTGATTTCAAGATGCATCGCGGCGGCAAGGGAGCGAATCCCCGGGAGCATAGATAACTATGTGACCGGGGTGAGTGAGTGCAGCCAACAAAGAAGCAACTTGAAAGATGACGGGTATAAAATATCTGGGTTGCCTTTTTAGTTATCGTTCCTTAATTCATTGTTCGCTTAACATTAGTACTTAAAATTCTATATCATTAACCTGATATAAAGCTGATTTGTCTCAATGATCGTGGCAAACTAACAGGCTAATGAATTTGCAGGGTTGGAGGCGCTTTTGGACAAGATTTTTATCGATGAGGCAGTAGCTGAGTTATATACCATTCAGGATATGTTGCGCTGGTCTGTTAGCCGGTTTAATGCGGCGAATATTTATTACGGGCACGGTACAGACAATCCCTGGGATGAGGCACTGCAACTGGTTCTTCCATCACTGTTTTTGCCGTTGGATATCCCACAAGAGATGCTAACCACGCGACTGACATCAACTGAACGTCATCGTATTGTTGAACGGGTACTGCGCCGTATTAATGAGCGTATTCCAGTTGCTTATTTGACTAACAGAGCCTGGTTTTGTGGTCATGAATTTTATGTTGATGAACGGGTTTTGGTTCCGCGTTCACCGATTGGTGAATTAATTAATAATGAATTTGCAGGATTGATCCCTGACCAACCCGCTAATATCCTCGATCTCTGCACGGGTAGTGGTTGTATTGCCATTGCCTGTGCATATGTTTTCCCGGAAGCGGAAATCGATGCGGTGGATATTTCCGCAGATGTGCTGGCTGTGACTGAACAGAATATTCAGAATCACAGCCTTGACCACCGGGTTATTCCGATTCGTTCTGATCTGTTCCGCGATATGCCACCGGTTAAATACGATCTTATTGTCACGAACCCGCCTTATGTCGATGCCGAGGATATGAGCGACTTGCCGGAAGAGTTTCGCCGTGAGCCTGAGCTGGGTTTGGCGGCAGGTTCGGATGGTTTGAAACTGGCACGTCGTATTCTGGCAACTGCGCCAAATTTTCTTACTGAACGAGGTGTGTTGATTTGTGAGGTTGGTAACAGTATGGTGCATTTGATTGAACAATATCCTGATGTGCCATTTACTTGGTTGGAATTTGAATATGGTGGTGACGGCGTATTTATGTTGACACGTCAACAGTTGGTTGAACATCACGAACATTTTCGCTTATTCAAAGATTGAATAATTGAATAATTGAATAGGCTGGTAGCTGCGGTAATAATGCAAAACGGGCAGAGTTAAATAAAAGAACGGTTAACAGGAAGGAATTGGGATGGCGGGAAATAGTATCGGGCAATTTTTCCGGGTCACCACTTTTGGCGAATCTCACGGTTTGGCGTTGGGATGTATTGTCGATGGTGTGCCACCGGGCATTGCAATCACAGAAGCTGATTTGCAAGTTGATTTAGATAGGCGTCGTCCGGGAACTTCCCGTTATACAACGCAGCGCCGTGAGCCGGATCAGGTTCGCATTCTTTCTGGTGTATTTGAAGGGGTAACCACTGGCACTAGTATCGGTTTACTCATTGAAAATACTGACCAGCGTTCTCAGGATTACAGCGCTATTAAAGATGTATTTCGTCCGGGCCATGCCGATTACACTTATGAACAGAAATACGGTATCCGCGACTATCGTGGTGGTGGCCGTTCTTCTGCTCGCGAAACGGCAATGCGTGTTGCGGCAGGTGCAATAGCGAAAAAATATTTACTGGATAAATATGGCATTCGTGTCCGTGCTTGCTTGACCCAAATGGGTAATATCCATTGCCAATTGAAAGATTGGGAACAGGTGGAACAAAACCCATTTTTCAGTCCTGATGAGACCAAACTTGAACAACTTGATGCCCTGATGCGTGAACTGAAAAAGGCGGGCGATTCTATTGGCGCGAAAGTGACGGTTGTCGCGGAAAATGTTCCTGCTGGTTTGGGAGAACCGGTTTTCGACCGCCTTGATGCTGATATTGCTCATGCGCTGATGAGTATTAATGCAGTAAAAGGTGTTGAAATTGGTGATGGTTTTGGTGTTATCAATTTACGTGGCAGCGAAAACAGAGATGAAATAACTGCTCGGGGATTCACCAGTAATCATGCGGGAGGAATTCTGGGGGGTATTAGCAGTAGCCAACCAATTGTTGCTCATATTGCGTTGAAGCCAACTTCTAGCATCATGGTGCCAGGTAAAACGATTAACCGTCAGGGTGAAGAAGTGGAAATGGTCACTCGTGGTCGCCATGATCCTTGTGTTGGTATCCGTGCTGTACCGATTGCAGAAGCTATGATGGCGATTGTGCTGATGGATCACCTATTACGCCAGCGGGCGCAGTGTGCTGATGTCGAATCCAGCCTTCCTCGCTGGTGAATTTGAGAATGAAGCTAGCCTTGAAAATCCCAGAGACTGAAATGGGTAGCTTAATGTTGATAAGCGGTTTCTTTTGATGGGATGAAATATGGACTGGTTATTGTCATTAGGTGGGGAAGTTTACGTTCTGCTCTTTTTGGTTGCGGTGATGGCTGGATTTATTGACTCGATTTCGGGTGGTGGAGGTCTATTGACTATCCCAGCGCTGTTATCTGTTGGTGTCTCTCCGGTGCAGGCGTTGGCGACCAACAAGTTGCAGGCAGTGGGAGGCTCCTTCTCTGCCAGCCTCTATTTTGTTCGTTACGGTGAGGTTGATCTCAAATCTCAACGCCTTGCCATACTGATGACATTACTTGGTTCAATGGCTGGTGCGATTATTGTCCAGTTTATAAAGCCAGATTTTCTCTGTCAGCTATTACCGGTTCTGGTCATTATCATTGGTCTTTATTTCCTTTTGACGCCAGCCATTGGTATGGAAGATAGCCATCGTCGCTTGACGCCTGTGGCCTTTGCCTTGTTTATCGGGAGTGGGCTTGGTTTATATGACGGCATATTTGGCCCCGGTGTTGGCTCATTTTATGCATTAGCTTATGTCGTGTTGTGCGGCTATAACCTGGCAAAATCCACCGCGCATGCTAAGGTACTGAACTTTGCTTCTAATATAGGTTCACTGGCGCTTTTTATCCTTGGCGGTCAAGTTTTGTGGATATTGGGCCTTGTGATGTTGGCAGGGCAGGTGATTGGCGCACGGTTAGGCGCAAGTTTGGTTTTGACCCATGGGCAAAAATTGATTCGCCCTATGATTGTCATTATCTCTTTTTTGATGAGTATTAAGCTACTGAATGATAATCACGGCGATACGATCCGTAGCTGGCTAGCATTTTATTTTTGATTCAGGATCTTGTTTTTAATTCATGATAACGCATAACTATCAACAACTTATTGATATTTTTAATCGCTGTTTTGGTGATGAATACAACACCCGTTTGGTTAAAGGTGATAATGAACCTATTTATCTGCCGGCAGATGAAGAGGTCTCCTATAACCGGATTGTGTTTGCTCATGGTTTCTATGCCAGTGCATTACATGAAATTGCTCATTGGTGCATTGCGGGTAAAGAGCGTCGTAAGCTAGTGGATTTTGGTTATTGGTATTGCTCGGATGGGCGTGATGCACAGACGCAAAGTGAATTTGAAAAAGTAGAAATTAAACCACAGGCACTTGATTGGTTGTTTTGTACTGCGGCAGGTTTTCCGTTTAATGTCAGTTGTGACAATCTTGAAGGGGATTTTGAACCTGACAGATTAGCTTTTCAGCGTAAAGTTCATGCTCAGATCATGGATTATTTAGCGCAGGGGATACCTGCAAGAGCGGAGTGCTTTATTCAGGGGTTGCACTCGTTCTACAATACGCCCCCATTGAAAGCGGAACATTTTCCCTATCCGGAAGATATATTCGCAGATTGAGAATACTGAATTTGAGGAAAAATAATGCTCGCTGAGTTTGAAACGCGTATTTTGGCGCAAATTGATGACATGGTAGATCATGCCAGTGATGATGAATTGTTTGCTGGTGGTTATCTCCGTGGGCATCTTACTTTAGCGGTGGCAGAATTGGAGCAGGAAGGTGCGCATACGGCTGAACAGCTTCATGACCGTGTTGAAGAAAGTATCCAAAATGCGATTAAAGCTGGGGAACTGGCGCCACCGGATCAGGTTCTTGTTCTTAATACCTGGCAGCGCCTATTGGATAATGCTAAAACTCAATAATTTTATTAAGAGGCAGAAAACGAACTGTGCTACCAAAATTCATATGAATATCTAACAATTTGCGGCGCGGTTCCTTAATAGCTTTTCAATTTACGGCCTCTCAGTAGTTTTCTGATCCAGAAACGGTTTGGGTGAAGGGCCGCCAGTGTTTCATTATCCAGTGGTAATGGCTCATCAAAGATCTGCCCTGCAAGAATTTCTGCACTGAGTGGCGCAGAGCATAATCCACGGGAACCTAATGCCCCGATAACAAACAGATTGGAATAACAAGGTGCATCTATGATGGGACCCCTTGTGCGGATTTTTTCTGGCAAATCTTGATAATCTGTCATTATCTTATTGAGATCCGGCACATTTCCCACCATTGGCATGTGGTCCCGAACAACGCAGCGAATACCTTGGCGGGATTGTTTAGCAGAAACATCAACTTGGTTTACCCATTCGGCATTAGGTAAACATTTCAGCAATCGATCACGGTTTTCTTGTTGTTCTGTTTCAGAATATTCACTATCAAGCCGATAACGCTGATAACTGGCGCCGATACAGTGGTGTTGATTGGCTGGATTAGCTGGTGTCATATAACCATCATAGCAAAGCACATTTTGCAATTGGCTCAGATCAGCTGTGGTTGGGATGTGGCTGACTTGACCACGTACAGCAGTTACCGGCAGTTTCTCGGTTTGTTCAAACTGGGGTAGATGATGACCGTTAGCAATCACCACCGTTTTGTGCTGTGTGTTTAACGATTGCCCTTGATGCATCAGATGCAGTTGCCAGCCATGTTGGTTGTGATTAAGCGCGGTAACTTGATGATTGAAGCGACAGAGCATGCCTTGCTGTTGTGCCAATGCTGTTGCTGCTTTTGTGAGTTCAGCCGGGCATAGCCATCCGCCCTGTGGATAGTGAATGCCGTGGTGATGAATATCCAACCCACATTTTTCACTCAACTGGTGACAATTCATGCCGATGGCGAGTTCATTCGGCCATTCTGTTGCCAGAATTTTCTCAATTTTCCTGCTACTTTTTTCATCATAAGCAAGTTGGCTGACACTACACCATTGGTGGTCGAAATCAATTCCTTGCGCTGATAGCTGCTCATACTGGCGGCGGGCAAAGGTAAATGCCGGGGTAAAGAATTTTTCGAGTTCGTTATTATTACCGTTAAGTAATGGGTAAAGTGCTCCTTGGCGATTACCGGATGCACTTTGTGCCGGGGTTGTATCCTGACAATAAAGAGTCACCTGCGCTCCACGACGCAGTAGCGCGAGTGCGGTGAAAATACTGGCAATCCCGCCGCCGATAATGGCGATATCATTGGTGCAACTTGCTGACGGCCGGGCAAACCAAGGCGCAGGTAACGGCTGATATTTCTGAGTTGCCAGAGTCCCAGTCAGCATTTCTCTTTTGCGGCCAAATCCTTTGACTTTGCTGACATTAAAACCGGCTTGTTGTAAACCACGACGGACAATACCCGCAGAAGTAAAGGTTGCAAAAGTGCCTTCTGGATGAGCAAATTGCGCCATTGCAGCAAACAACTGTTCACTCCACATTTGCGGGTTTTTGGCAGGCGCAAAGCCATCTAAAAACCAGGCATCTACTTTGCCGTGAAGACTAGAACCCATTGTTGGTAACAGATCATTGACGTCACCAAACCATAAATCCAATGTGACAGCGCCATTTGCCATAATCAATCGGTGGCAGCCTGCCAGTGGTTGAGGCCATTGTTGGCAAAGTTGCTGCGAAAAAATCTCAAGCTCAGGCCAGCGTTGATGTGCGGCTTTTAAGTCGTTGGTTTTCAGTGGATACTTCTCAAAACTGATGAAATGTAGACGTTTCAATGGCGTATCAGGATCTTGCTGTCGAAATGCATCAAATGCTTGCCAGAGCGTCAGAAAATTTAATCCCGTTCCGAAGCCGGTTTCCGCGATTACACAACTAGAACGGGAATGCGTGCAGAATCGTTGGGGGAAGCGGTTACCGTTGAGAAATACATAACGGGTTTCTTCCAGCCCATCCTGATTTGAGAAGTAAACGTCATCAAACTGTGTTGAAATCGGAGTACCTTGATCATTCCAACTTAGGGTTGCGGTACAAATAGCAGAATTTTTCACGGTAATGCCTGTAATATTACTGATAATAATGCGATTTTAGCGAGGTTGGGGTTGATGTACCACCTGGCAGAAGAAAAGAGTGGAAAAGTGTTGAGCCTTGCTTGCGGTGTGTACGGTTAGTCACCTCCATCTATTTTATTTTTATAAATCAATCTATAAATGGTCTCATGATGCAAGGATATTATTTTATACCCGTCATCTTTCAAGCCGCCTCTTTGTTGGCTGCACTCACTAACCCCGGTCACATAGTTATCTATGCTCCCGGGGATTCGTTCCCTTGCCGTCGCGATGCAACTTGAAATCCATAGGGCATATACTGCTTTAGATAATCAACCACTTGCTTTGTATTTATTATGAATAAGCTTTCTTCATAATAACAACGGAATGTTCAATTAAGTAAGTCCCCGCCAGTGTGTGAAGCGGGGATTGTATTTATAAATGAATGTGAAATTCACATAATTTTTTAAATTCTTTTGATTGCTTCTCTTTTAAATGCGAGGAAATCGTATCAATCATTGATACCACTTTGCGTTTAGCTGCCTCTTTATCACCGCCATTATGATTTACTTCTTCAATATAGGATGAACATAACTTACAAAATTCAACTACTCTCTTTTCAAGGGTATTTGAATATTTGTCGATAAAATCATAATGGCGGTAATTATTAGCTCGTTTTAAGTAATCTGAGTTTTGCATCGGTGTAGGTATAAATACCTCCTCTGAATTGAACCCAGTAATCTCCTTAGTATAACTTCTGTATATAGACTCTAATAACCGCTGATTTTTACTGGATATAATCATAATTAGTCCGTAAAGCGTGATGAATGCGCCAATTAGGATATGATTTTGTTGTGAAGAAATTGGTTCTATTTTGTTAAATTTGTTGCCGTATTGTGATAAAATATTTATGTCCATATTAAAAGCCACTAAGATCCATATGATACCAACGCTCAGTAGAAGATAACCAAGTCCTTTCATTATTAACCCCCATTAGGATTATTAGGTAAAGTTACCTAGGTCTTACAATGAACCGACCATTTGCATATGACATAGCATAATTACCATCATTTTTTGTGTGAATAATGGCTTTATCGGTTGATAAAGTCAGAAAACTTTCTGTTCTAAAACATTTGTTGCTGTAAGTTTGAGTATTTCCCGTAATTCAGTCAGTAATATAACATAGGGATTGATTCATTTCATAAAAATTTTATTCATCCTTATTATTCGCAGTTATTAAATTTGTTTCTAATTAGTAAGGAATTTAATAAAAATAGCAAGTATAGAAACTTCTATATAAATATAAGCCTACTAATCATTATTCTGATGCTTGATAAATTCATGTGTATTGTATTGATATTATTATCTTTAGCCTAAATTTTTGATGGAAATTACGAGTGTTTTTTTGATCTTATTGTTTACCAAAATAATTCCTATCTGAAATTTATTTTTATCTATTAAAATCTAAATCTTTTGTACTGTATTCTATGAAAGTTAACAGTTGTTTTGACGTGAAAACATTTTTGGGATTTTTAGTGAGATGAATTTTTCTTCGTAATTTTATCCTGATCGGACTTGTTCAGCGTACAAGTGTACGCTAAAGTGCTACATAGCATAGATGGAAATCCAGCAGATAAACATATTTAATGAGGTATTTAATGAAGCGTGTAGTGATCACTGGCTTAGGTATTGTTTCCAGCATTGGTAATAATCAGAAAGAAGTACTGGCATCTCTGAAAGAAGGCCGCTCCGGAATAACTTTTTCCTCACAATTTAAAGAGATAGGGATGAGAAGCCATGTCTGGGGTAATGTGAAACTGGATACCTCCGGATTAATAGACCGAAAAATTCAGCGTTTCATGAGCGATGCCTCTGTTTATGCTTATCTGGCGATGGAAGAGGCAATTAAAGATTCTGGCCTGGCTGATGATCAGGTTTCCAATATTCGTAGCGGATTGGTAGTGGGTTCTGGTGGTGGTTCCCCGTATAACCAGGTTGCGGGTGCTGATGGGATGCGTACTCGTGGTTTGCGTGGTGTGGGACCTTATATGGTAACCCGCTCAATGGCTTCTGGTGTATCAGCTTGCCTTGCAACTCCGTTTAAAATCAAAGGGGTAAACTACTCTATCAGTTCTGCATGCTCTACTTCTGCCCATTGCATAGGCCATGCAGCTGAACTTATTCAGTTAGGAAAACAGGATATTGTTTTTGCCGGTGGTGGTGAAGAACTCTGTTGGGAAATGAGTTGTGAATTTGATGCAATGGGTGCACTTTCAACGAAATACAACGAAATGCCAGAAAAAGCGTCCCGTACTTACGATAAGAGCCGTGATGGTTTTATTATTGCTGGCGGCGGCGGTATTGTTGTTGTGGAAGAATTAGAGCATGCATTGGCACGCGGCGCACACATATACGCTGAAATTGTTGGTTATGGAGCAACATCTGATGGCGCAGATATGGTTGTTCCATCTGGCGAAGGTGCGGTTCGTTGTATGAATATGGCACTGCAAGGTGTGAAAGGTTCCATTGATTATGTGAACACGCATGGTACATCTACTCCTGCGGGTGATGTGAAAGAGTTGGAGGCGATCAGGGAAGTTTTTGGTGATACAACACCGGCAATTTCTGCAACAAAAGCGATGACCGGCCATTCACTGGGGGCTGCTGGTGTACACGAAGCGATTTATAGCCTACTGATGTTAGAGCATGGTTTTATTGCACCAAGCATTAACATTGAAGATCTTGATGATAAAGCGGTAGGCATGAATATCATCACTAAACCTACTGAGCAAAAGTTGAATACAGTGATGTCCAATAGTTTTGGTTTCGGTGGTACTAATGCTTCTTTGGTGATGAGCAAGTATTCAGCTTAATTTCCCTCATCACAGACTATTTCGATCGTGTCCAAACAACAATGGTCGTTATTTGATGCATCTTAGGTGACCGCGTGCAGCGAGTCACCTTTGTATGTATACCCGTCATCTTTCAAGTTGCCTCTTTGTTGGCTGCACTCACTCACCCCGGTCACATAGTTATCTATGCTCCCGGGGATTCGCTCCCTTGCCGTCGCGATGCATCTTGAAATCCATAGGGTATATATTCCTGTTTTTGTGTGCTGTTCGTATCTTGTCTGTTTCAACAGAAAAGGCCATTGTTAACAATGTTGAATATTCAATACTATTGAATAATTAGTTAATAACTATTTAATAGTTATTGGGAGTTTTGAATCACCTATTTGGTAAAGATAGTATTTTGCCAAAGTGATTTTTGCTATGAATGTTGCAACAAATTTAGCATGTTGTGTTATCCGTTTATAAGCATAAATTCAAGTCTGTTTTGCTGAACTTTGATTGTGTGTGAAATATAATGTGAATATGGAAGTATATTCCTGTTATGGTAGGAAAGCCTATAATAATTATGATCTTGTAATATTATAGGCTTTTATTTATTACGTTTTGTTTTCAGTAGCCATTTGCTGAATACGGCGCTTACGGATAATTCGTAATATTGGTGGAGTAATCAGAACCAGAGCGGAAAGTATCAATAAACTCTGAGTAATTGTGCTGCTCCACAGAATGCCAAATTCTCCATTACTAATAGAAAGTGCGCGACGTAAATTTTGTTCCAGCATTTCTCCTAATACGAAACCGAGGATTAATGGCGACATCGGGAAATTCATCTTCCTCAGAATGTAGCCAAAAATACCCAACCCTACCATCAACAGAAGATCAAATGTCGTACTGTGTATGGCATATACACCAACCGCTGAAACAGTAGCAATAGCTGGAACAAGGAACCAGAGTGGGATAGTGAGCATCCGTGTAAATAGACCTATCATTGGGATATTCATGATCAGTAGGATAATATTGGCAATTAATAAAGCCGCAATTAACCCCCAGACGATATCCGGCTGTTCAGTGAACATTCCCGGCCCAGGCGTAATATTATAGAGCGTTAATGCCCCCATCATAACGGCAGTGGTGCCTGAACCTGGTACTCCTAATGTTAGCATTGGAATAAAGGAGCCACAGGCCGAAGCATTATTAGCCGCTTCTGGTGCTGCTACGCCGCGAATATCACCTTTACCAAATGAATCGCTATTCCCACTGAGCTTCTTCTCAGTCATGTAGGTAATTGCGCTAGCAATAGTCGCTCCTGCACCAGGCAAAATACCGACAAAGAAACCGATAAAGGATGATCTAAGCGTTGGTATGGCGCATTCAGCCGCTTCCTTGCGATTGAACAGCAGACGGCCTGTTTTGCGGATAATGGTTTTGCCGGCGGAGGTACTCTCTAACATCAGCAAAATTTCGCTGACAGAAAACAGACCTATTACCACAACAATAAATTGAATGCCATCTGACAGATGAACATTGTCGAATGTAAAACGATAAACCCCGGTGTTGGCGTCTACTCCGACAGTTGCCAGACCCAATCCTATTAATGCTGCTAATAGTGATTTCAGCGGATTCTGACTCATCATGCTACCCAGACAAGCAATAGCAAAAACCATAAGTGCAAAATATTCAGCAGGGCCGAAAGCCAGTGACCACTGCGCCAGTAATGGTGCAAACAAAATAATGCCGAAAATTGCCAGCAAAGAACCACAGAAAGAACTCACCGCGGAAATAGAGAGCGCCACACCTGCACGGCCCTGTTTGGCCATCGGATAACCGTCTAATGCGGTCATAATGGCAGCGGCATCACCGGGAACATTCAGCAGAATCGATGATATACGCCCACCATACTCACAACCGATATAAACGGTTGCCAATAAGATCAGGGCAGATTCAGCAGGCAGTTTTAAAGCGAAAGCCAGTGGCAGCAGAATCGCGACACCATTAATTGGCCCAAGCCCCGGTAGCAGCCCAACAATCGTACCGACAAAACAGCCAATTAAAGCAATAATCAGGTTTTGCGGCACCATTGCAACTTCAAAACCTTGACTGAGATACATCCAGGTTTCCATAAATTCTCCGTCAGTTGAGCCAGCTACCGAGAGGCAGGGTTACGTCAAGTAAACGGTCAAAGGCGAAATATAACGTGACGCCAAGGAACACCCCGGAAACGATTGCGGCAGGCAGTGTTGCGTTAAACAACAGCGCGACACTGAATGTCAGCAGTGCTGTAGCCAGAGGAAAACCAAGCCACTCGAATAACCAACCATAAATAACCAAAGAGAGAATCAACAGCATTAGGCGACGGATAACGGGGGCACTAGGCCAATTGCTCTGCTCTGGTTTTTTGAAAAGTAGTAGTAAAGCACAGAGTGCCATCAGAGACAGAATGAGCATTGGGAAAGGTCTGGGTCCCAGGGGTTCATAAGTGTATTCGCTCTGAATTCCCCAACCAATGACTATCCCAATGGTACAGAGTACTAACCAGATAGTAGCAAAGATACGATCGCTCATGATGATGACTCTGTTATTTGGCTAAGCCAAAAGCTCTGGCTTGTTCACGATATTGTTCAACCTGTTTTTTCACATAGCGGTCCAATTCTTTGCCGGTCATGTTGAACTCGAACAACCCACGGATATCGCGTTGTTTTTTAAAAGCATCTGTTTGTTGTAGTTTATTAAAAGTGTCAACCCACCATTGATACTCTTCGTCAGAAACTTTTGGTCCCATGTAAAATCCGCGAATAATCGGCCATACCAGGTCATAACCTTGCTCTTTGGCAGTAGGAATATTGGCTAAATCACCATCCAGTCGTTTATCTGCATAAACAGCCAGAACCCGGATTTTGTCTCCATTCAGGTAAGGTACCATCTCGCTTAGATCACCGGAAACCGCCTGAATATGATTACCCAGCAGGGCGGTGATAGGTTCACCACCTCCCTCAAATGCGACATAACGCATCTTGTGAGGATCAATTCCAACCTCTTTTGCCAGCAGTGCGGTTTTCATCCAGTCCTGACTACCGATAGAAGCGCCAGCACCAAATACAATGCTGTTGGGATTATCCTTAAAAGCATTCATCAAATCATTCAGGGTACGGTAAGGTGAATCGGCCCGGACAGCGATCATCCCATAATCAGTACCAACACTTGCCAGCCAGCGAACATCGTTAACGTTATAGCGACCAAATTTTCCCTGAGACAAATTGAGTAGAGAGCCGCCAGAGAAGGCGACAATGGTTCCCGCTTCAGTGGGTCGTTGTGCGACGATAGCATTGTAAGCGACAGCGCCAACACCACCGGGCATAAAAGTGACACGCATAGGCTTGCTGATCTCTTTCGTATCCAGCAGTGAAACTTGGACCAGCTTGCAGGTCAGGTCGAACCCGCCCCCCGGTTTTGCAGGCGCAATACATTCGGTCCGGTTAGGTGCACTGGCAGCAAAAACACTGCTTGCGCTAAATAGTAAAGCGGTTGCCGCTAACATCTTGATCGTTATAATTTTCATTTATTTGCTCTCATCAATACCCGTGTAAGATATTATAATCACTACAAACAGACCTGGTTGACTCAATTAGTAATAACAAAACCTTTCATTTACCTTTCATTAACAAGAAAAGTTGTTGATATGTGATTTCAATCGCTTAAATTTGCGTAGTGTTTCGCATTAATGAGTTTACAAATGGTTACAGACTTCCTTTTTTGTTTTGGTTTGTTGTAAGTTTTTCGTAGTTTTGATGTTGCTCTGTTTTACTCGCGGTAACTTTACATTCGACTAAGGAGGTATCATGCAAATGGTAATTATTTATTTATGCAATGTGTCAAATTAAATGGAAAATTTATTGAATATAATCAGACTTTATCTTGAGGAAATCTGAATTGAGGAAATGATGAGAAAATTGATTCTTTGTAGTGCTATGGGCAGTGCTATGGCTTTTGCTTTGGTGGGATGTAAAACAGAACTCAGTACTTCAGTATCTGTTAACCAACTGTTATCTGAACAAGTTAAAACGGTGACATCTGATTTGTTAGTTGAAGTCAGTGCTTGTGGTGATTATAAAGATTCCAGACAACCATCAAAATCTTTGTTAGACACTCAGGAAAAAGTACCGGCTATTTTTTCCAATGCGGAATACGTGGAATGTTTCAGAAAAAGTATGGATTCGTTTGCTCACTTTAAAGTTCCTGTGAGCGTAGGGAATTCAAGTATCACTGGTTCTACTAAGGGTATTCATCTTTACGGTAATGGTGCAGATATCTTGGTGATAAGCGTACCAAAAGAGATGAAGAAGAAAATTAACCAGATAGATAGTTCAATGGCATCAAAGACCAAAATCTCAATTAATATTAAGAATGATACCAATGAAGTTTTAAAAATGACGGGTTTATCTGCATTTCTTAATGATAAAGAGCCGATGGTGATATCGAATTTTAGTTTAAAAGTAGGCAGTGAAATAAAACTCACTTTGTCTAATGTCTCTGTGGCATCTGCATTGGATGAACGTTTTGATTTTACTCCTGTACTCATGGCAATATATGAGTAAATGGAAGCGGTAATAGATATCTATTACTTAATTCGGTATGACAGAATACCCTGTTATTCATAGCGAGGTATTTTGGCATGAAAATGGAATTGAGTCAGTGTCTGACTATTTTTCAGAAAAATAAGTGTGGCGATATAAACTGGAAATATAGTTATGTCTGTAATTATATATACCCTATGGATTTCAAGTTGCATCGCGACGGCAAGGGAACGAATCCCCGGGAGCATAGATAACTATGTGACCGGGGTGAGTGAGTGCAGCCAACAAAGAGGCAGCTTGAAAGATGACGGGTATATCCTATGAATTTCAAGATGCATCGCGACGGTAAGGGAACGAATCCTGGGAGCATAGCTAATATGTGACTGGGGTGAGTGCAGCCAACAAAGAGGCAGCTTGAAAGATAACGGGTATATTTATACCCAATGGATTTCAAGATGCATCGCGACGGCAAGGGAGCGAATCCCCGGGAGCATAGATAACTCTGTGACCGGGGTGAGTGAGTGCAGCCAACAAAGAGGCAACTTGAAAGATAACGGGTATATATTAATCGATTAGATATTGAAGATATGCGTTTACTTTTAGTGGAAGACCACCCTGAATTATTGCATTGGTTGCAAAAAGCACTGAGCAGTTCAGGATTTGCCGTAGATGTTGCTAGTGATGGCATAGTTGCTGATCAATTATTACAGACAGAAAACTATGCATTATTGATTCTGGATGTTTCTTTGCCTAGGTTGGATGGACTTTCTCTGTTAGTTCGTTTGCGTAAGCGTGGGCAAAATTTGCCGGTATTATTATTAACGGCGAAAGCCGATGTTTCTGAACGAGTGAAAGGGCTTAATTCTGGTGCCGATGATTATCTGACGAAACCTTTTGATTTACAGGAATTGGAAGCACGTATCCGGGCATTACTTCGTCGTAGTGCAAGTTTTCTACAGGAGACGCTGACATTTGGTTCCCTTGTTTATCAGGATGATGGTTACTTTGTTCTAAACGATGAGCCATTGGCTTTGACACCAAGGGAATTTTCGGTTTTGACAACATTGTTCCATCGTCGGGGGAGGCCTGTTTCTAAACAACAGCTCTTTGAGCAGGTATTTGCACTATCAGATGAAGCAAACCTACAAAGTATTGAACTTTATGTACACCGGATTCGGAAAAAATTGTCAGGCAGTAATGTGGGGATCAGTACATTACGGGGATTAGGTTATCGTCTGGAGCACCAGAAAGATGACATGGTTTAAAGTACAGAACTCATTGTTTCATCAGTTACTCTTATTTTTTGGTGTTCCACTGTTTGTGTTGGGTTGTTTATCGGTTTGCACCCATTATTTTAGTGCAGAGAATGCGGCGACATTGGCTTATGACCGTACTTTATTGGCATCTGCTCGAACTGTGGCAGAACGGCTGACTGTTAAGAATAATCAATTAATTGTCGATGTACCTTATGTGGTTTTGGATAGTTTTGAGCGAAATATGAATGATAGGCTGTTTTATCAGGTGTTATCACCTGAGGGGGAAATAATTTCCGGTTATGATGATTTGCCTTTGATCCCTAAAGATACGCTTCGCTCCAATTTATACACGGCTTTGGTTTATTTCTATGATGCTGAATATCACGGCCGGCCCATTCGGGTTGCTGCCCTTTATCAGCCGATCAATGAAGGGGGAATGATGGGAATGGCGTTGATACTAGTTGCTGAAACAGTAGCTTCCCGTCATTATCTTGCGCAACAATTATTAATATCTTCTTTGATGAGTCAAGGAGCCGTGGTTGGGTTGACTCTGATTCTGGCTTATTTTCTTTTGAAACAGTTACTTAAACCACTACATAAACTTTCTGGCGTCATGGTCCGTCGTCCCGCTAATGACCTTACTCCGTTACCGGATATGTTGCCTTGGTCGGAACTTTCCCCATTGTTATATGCATTTAATCGTTATATAGAGCGACTGAAATTGATGGTGAGTCGTCAGGAGAGGTTCAGTGCGGATGCTTCTCACCAACTTAGAACACCATTAACAGTATTAAAAACCCAAGTAGCGGTAGCGCTTGCCAGCAAAGATCCAGCGCAATGGAAAGAAAGCTTACAGGCTATTGATAGTACATTGGATAACACTATCTCTCTGACGGATCGTCTATTACAACTCTCTCGTTTGAAAGCGCATGAAAAGGAGGCCGTTCGGGATTATAGGCCGGTTAATCTAGTCGAATTGTTGCAACAGGCATGTTTTTCTCGTTTGCAACAGGCTGAAAGTAAGAATATTGATTTGGGTTATGAAGGCGAAAATGTTCAATGGATCAAGGGGGAAGCGGTATTACTGACGGAAATGTGTGCTAACTTATTGGACAATGCAATTAAATATACACCGGAAGGCGGCATTGTTACGGCTAGAGTGATTCTCAACTCTTGTAAGACATACTGTTATTTGGAAGTGGATGACAGTGGGCCGGGGATTGCTAAAGAAGAAGTCAATTTGTCTCTGATGGCTTTTAATCGTCTTGATAATGCTGCGGGGCATGAAGGGGCAGGATTAGGATTAGCTCTGGTAAAAGATATCGGTATTTATCATGGTACTCATCCCCAATTATTGCCCAGCGAAACACTGGGCGGTTTATTAGTAAGAATTCCTTTCAGGCTTTCTGATGATTAACTTCCTGAGGTTTTTTTGTTTTACGATTAAAAAGAGGAATGCGTAATTGTTGTGCCAGTATGACCCCTAGCAGTGTTATGCTACCCCCGATCAGATGGTAACTATGCATTTTTTCATGTAGAACCAGAATAGCGATAATAGCTGTAAATATCGGTGTCAAATTCATAAATATGGCAGCAGTATTAGCGCCAAGTTTTATGACACCTTGTATCCATAAATAGGGAGCAATGATCGAGGCTGGAATACCGGCGAATAAGACTAACGAGATATTGTTGGCATTCAATTGAACATCTTTGGTCAACAGGAAATTTGGCAGTAATAGCAGGACTCCAAAAGCAATCTGCACATACAGGGATTGCCAGTTGGGTAATGGAATAGACCAGTGTTTGGTTAACACGCTATAGAGTGCGTAGGAGATGGAAGCAATCAACATCATCAATTCACCGTGGCCTAAACCGTGTTGCAATAATGATATGGGATCACCGGTGCTGACCAACCAGACTAAACCAGACAGAGATAGAATGGTACCAAGAGCAATACCGACAGTGGGGATAACACGTAAAATAAATATACTGATGATAACAGTCAAAAGAGGAATCAATGAGCTAAGAATTCCCATAAATGTTGCACTGATACTGTGTGCAGCGTAATAGGCCAGGCTTTGATAAAGTACCATGCCAAGTGCGCCAAGAATTAATAATTTCCACCAATATTGACAGATTGTTTTCCATCGACGAATGACAGAGAGTACAACAAAGGGTGTTAATGTGAGAAAGGCTAGAAACCAGCGATAAAAAGAAATTGCAGCCGGATCAATAGCTGTAGCGGAGGCTTTACTCACCACGGCATTAATTGACCAAATCAGGACCGCCAGAAGAGGGAAAATCATATTCATATAAGTGAATCACATTGAGATAAAAATGAAGGTTTAGTCTAAAGGTGTCTGGTTTATTATATATAACGATAATCAGACAATAGATAAGGCAATTAAGACAATATGACAGAAAAGCTGAATGAACCTGTAGATATCATGGCTATTCCTGCGAGTATCTCTTTCCGTAACGAGTTATTCAGTGCGAATACTGAGTGTTTACGTCATACCCATCCATTTGGGCAACTTATTTATGTCGTTTGTGGTGTAATGGCAATGAATGCTGGAGGACAGCATTTTTTAGCTCCACCACAATTCTGTGTCTGGATACCGGAAGGAATAGAGCATTCTGGATATAGTAGAAAAGCAATGAGATTTAGGGCAATAGATATTTCTCCTAAATGGGGGAAATTATTGCCGAATACTCCTTGTATTATCCGGCTTAACTCCATATTCAATGCGATTATGACTGACTGTTTTGAACGTAAATTGAAAATACCAGAAACAGAACAGGATTTACGGTTAGCTCAAGTGCTGATTGATCAGTTAATTCAATCCCCTGTTCAGCATACCTATCTGCCTTCATCTAAAGATAAACTTTTGGCGCCGATATTACAGGAACTTGAGAGTAATCCTGCTGACAATACGCCATTAGCGCGATGGGCAAAACAGCGTTATACCTCGGAACGTACTTTATCACGGCGTTGCCAGCAAGAATTGGGAATGTCATTTAGCGAGTGGCGGCAGCGGTTACGGTTTTTACATGCAATCTCTTTGTTGGAACAGGGGAAAACTGTTAATGAAGTTGCTTTTGATGTGGGTTATAGCTCATCTTCTGCTTTTATCGCTATGTTTCAGCAATTGGCAGGCACGACACCGGAGCGTTTTAGGAAAAGTTAGCAATAAAAGAAACCGTTATTATGGGTTTTGTTATGATTAAATGGCAAAATAGTTCGCTACGTCCGTTTTAATGCCACAGGGTGGAATTAAGTGAAGATTCTGGTTGATGAAAATATGCCTTATGCTGATCAACTGTTTCAGCAATTGGGGGATGTACATGCTATTCCGGGGCGTCCGGTGCCGGAAGGTGTACTGGATAATGCTGATGCCTTTATGGTCCGTTCAGTAACTAAAGTCAATGAAGAGCTGTTGGAAGGTAGCACGGTAAAATTTATCGGTACGGCAACGGCGGGAACTGACCATGTGGATCAGTCGTGGTTATCGCAGGCAGGAATTGGATTCTCTGCTGCGCCGGGGTGTAATGCCATTGCAGTGGTTGAATATGTTTTCTCTGCATTAATGTTGCTGGCTGAACGTGATAATTTTGAGCTTAAGGATAAAGTTGTCGGAATCATCGGTGTCGGTAATGTCGGAAGGAGACTGGCAGAACGGTTAGCCGTTCTTGGTATCCGAACACTTTTATGTGATCCGCCAAGAGCTGCCAGAGGGGATGTCGGTGAATTTTGTCCACTGGAAAAACTGGTCAAAGAGGCGGATATTCTGACATTCCATACGCCATTGAATCTATCGGGCCCATATAAAACACACCATTTGGTAGATGCTGAATTATTGTCGGCTTTGCCGGATAACCGCATATTGATTAACGCCAGTCGTGGTGAAGTTATTGATAATCAAGCGCTGCTTGCTGTGTTGAAACGTGGCAAGAAACTTAGTGTTGTTTTGGATGTTTGGGAGCCGGAACCTGACTTATCCCTACCCTTACTGGAATTAGTTGATATTGGTACACCACATATCGCGGGTTATACCCTCGAAGGTAAAGCGCGTGGTACCACACAGGTATTTGAAGCTTACTGTGAATTCCTTGGTCAACCCCGTAAAGTGGCTTTATCTGATCTATTGCCAGAGCCAGATTTCAGCCGGGTTACCCTGCATGGAAATGTAACTCAAAGCACACTGAAGCGGTTGATGCATTTAGTGTATGATGTACGCCGCGATGATACCCCGTTACGGCAAGTTGCCGGTCAAAAAGGGCAATTTGATTATCTGCGTAAAAACTATTTAGAACGCCGGGAATGGTCATCCCTAACTGTATGTTGTGATAATAGAGAGAGTGCTGAGTTGCTAGCTGCTCTTGGTTTCAGTACAGAACTGATTTAATCCGTGCAGAAATATATCTGCATGTCAGAAAGATAGATGGAGAAAACCAACATGTCAGAAGGTTGGAATATTGCCCTATTGGGTGCCACAGGGGCAGTAGGTGAAGCGATATTGGCGTTATTACAAGAGCGTCAGTTTCCCGTTGGTGAATTGTATCCTCTCGCCAGTGAGCGCTGTGCCGGTGAAAGCCTGCGTTTTAATGGTAAAAATTTTGTTGTTGGTGATGCTGCTGATTTTGACTGGTCACAGGTACAGCTCGCTTTTTTTGTGGCTGGATTGGAGGCCACGGCACAATATGTTGAAAAAGCGACAGAAGAAGGTTGTTTGGTTATCGATAACAGTGGGTTGTTTGCTATGGAACCTGATGTACCTTTAGTTGTTCCGGGGGTGAATCCTCATGTTTTAGCGGATTATCGTAACCGAAATATTATTGCCTTGGCAGATAGTATGACCAGTCAGGTACTGACCGCCATTAAACCGCTGGTGGATGCGGCTGGAATTGCACGTTTGCATTTGACTAATCTGTTCTCTGTTTCTGTTCACGGCAAAGCGGCAGTTGATGAATTAGCCGGACAGAGTGCTCGTTTGCTTAATGGCATCCCACCGGAGCCAGGTCGTTTCAGTAAACAACTGGCATTTAATCTTTTGCCGTTGCCAACAGATGCTGAAGGTTCTGTGCGTGAAGAGCGTCGCCTTGTGGATCAGATACGCAAGATTTTACAGGATGAGGGATTACCCATTTCAGTGAGTTGCGTTCAGTCTTCCGTTTTTTATGGCAATGCTCAAGTAGTCCATTTGGAAACATTGCGTCCGGTTGGGGTGGCAGAAGCACGAGAAGAATTAGAGCGGATGATTGATATTAACGTTTCAGATGACGATGATTATCCAACGCCGGTGACAGAAGCATCGGGTAATGAAGCATTGAGCATTGGTTGTCTGCGCCACGATTATGGTATGCCGGAAGTATTACAATTTTGGTCTGTGGCCGATAACATCCGGTTTGGTGGTGCATTAATGGCTGTTGAGACAGCGGAAAAACTGATTCAGGAGCAATTTTACTGATGTTCGGTACAGAACAAACAGAATCTGTGCCGGGTTCAAAGATGAAAATTGCATTGGGAATTGAGTACGATGGCAGTCGATATTATGGCTGGCAGCGTCAGCAGGAAGTAAAAAGTGTTCAGGGATGCCTAGAGGAAGCACTATCAAAAGTCGCCGATGAACCCATATCAGTATTTTGTGCTGGTCGAACCGATGCTGGAGTACATGCAACAGGGCAGGTTGTGCATTTTGAAACGTCTGTTCAGCGCAAGGATGCGGCGTGGACAATGGGCGTGAACGTACATTTACCACCAGATATTGCTGTTCGTTGGGTGAAAACTGTGGATGAGGGTTTCCATGCCCGTTTTAGTGCAACTGCCCGGCGATATCGTTACATTATTTTTAATCATCGTTATCGTCCGGCAGTGCTGGCCAATGGTGTGACCCATTTTCACTATCCACTGGATGAAAAGCGGATGCACCAGGCTGCGCAATGTTTATTAGGGGAAAATGATTTTACCTCTTTCCGTGCAGTTCAATGCCAATCTAAAACGCCTTGGCGTAATGTGATGCATATTAATGTCAATCGTTACGGACATTACGTTGTCATAGATATTAAAGCCAATGCTTTTGTGCATCATATGGTGCGTAATATTGCGGGTAGTCTGATGGAAATTGGCTGTGGGAATCAGGATATTAACTGGATGGCCCAGTTGCTTGCTTTAAAAGATCGGACGAAAGCCGCTGCGACGGCAAAAGCAGCAGGGTTGTATCTGGTTGCTGTTGATTATCCGGCGCAATTTGATTTGCCGAGAGCGGTTATGGGGCCTCTGTTTTTGGCAGATGATCTGATTTAACATTTCTAGTTGCCGACACGGATGTTTTGGCATAGCGGGGAATATTATGGAATTTCTGACTCATTTTTTTGATTTTGCTAAATTTATTATTGATTTCATTCTCCATATTGACATTCATTTAGCCGAACTGGTCGCACAATATGGTGATTGGGTATATGGCATTCTGTTTCTGATTTTATTTTGTGAAACAGGGTTAGTGATTACTCCGTTTCTGCCGGGGGATTCGCTGTTATTTGTTGCCGGCGCTTTAGCGGCTCTGGGCTCAAATGATCTGAATGTGCATATCATGGTGGCATTGATGATCATTGCGGCTATTATTGGTGATGCGGTGAACTACGCTATTGGTCGCATTTTTGGCGAAAGGTTATTTACTAATCCAAATTCAAAAATTTTCCGCCGCAGTTATTTAGATAAAACACATGAGTTTTATGAAAAACATGGTGGGAAGGCAATTATTTTGGCGCGATTTGTACCAATTATCAGAACATTTGCACCATTCGTTGCAGGTATGGGGAAAATGTCTTATCGTCGTTTTGCTGCTTATAACGTGATTGGCGCACTAGTTTGGGTACTGTTATTCACCTATTCTGGTTATATATTCGGTGATATGCCAATGGTACAACAGAATTTGAAACTGTTGATTGTCGCTATCATCTTTATTTCAATCCTGCCCGGAGTGATTGAAATCTGGCGTCATCGTCGTACGGTGATGAAGCAGAAGAGTGATAACCGGTAACAGGTTTGAGCAGTTTTTTATCCACACTGTAATAGCATTGTGGTTTAATGGCACACAATAACAAAACTGGCATAAGCCAGATTCAGACGGAAAGATCATTCAATGAGCTGGATTGAAAAAATTCTTAATAAAAGCAACATTACCCAAACGCGTAAAGCGAATATCCCAGAAGGGGTTTGGACTAAATGTGATAGTTGCAGTCAGGTGCTCTACCGTGCTGAGCTAGAGCGCAATCTTGAGGTTTGCCCTAAATGTGATCATCACATGCGTATTTCGGCGCGTACCCGATTGGCTACATTCCTTGATGAAGGGGCAACGACGGAATTAGGGGGGGAATTAGAGCCAAAAGATATTCTTAAATTCCGCGATTCCAAAAAGTATAAAGATCGTATATCAGCGGCGCAGAAGCAAACCCAAGAAAAAGATGCGCTAGTCGTGATGAAAGGTACCCTGAGTGGTATGCCAGTTGTTGCTGCTGCTTTTGAATTTGCATTTATGGGCGGTTCTATGGCTTCGGTTGTTGGTGCCCGTTTTGTCCGTGCCGTAGAACAGGCATTGGCAGACAATTGTCCTCTGATTTGTTTTTCTGCCAGTGGTGGCGCTCGTATGCAAGAGGCATTGATGTCACTGATGCAGATGGCGAAAACCAGTGCTGCTTTAGCAAAAATGCAAGAACGTGGTTTGCCTTATATCTCTATCATGACCGATCCGACAATGGGCGGTGTTTCAGCAAGTCTGGCGATGTTGGGTGATATCAATATTGCTGAACCAAAAGCATTGATTGGTTTTGCCGGACCACGAGTTATTGAGCAGACCGTTCGTGAAAAATTACCGTCCGGTTTCCAGCGTAGTGAATTTTTGCTGGAAAAGGGAGCGATTGACATGATTGTTCGTCGCCCTGAAATGCGTGACACCCTTGCCAGTTTACTTTCTAAACTAACCCATCAGTCGCAGCCAGGCATTAAGCCAATTGTTGCTGAATTTGTGGCAGAACCCGCTGATGTTGAGGCGGATATTCAAATAAGTACCAATAAAGAAGATGTCTGACACTTTACAAATTCCTCAAGCCACGTCGCCATTGATGACGTGGCTTTCCTACCTTGGGAACCTGCATACTACGGCCATTGATATGGGGCTTGAGCGTGTGGGGAAACTTGCCCGAACTTTGGCGTTGGTTAATCCTGCACCTAAGGTGATAACCGTATCCGGTACTAATGGTAAAGGTACTACCTGTTGCACGATAGAATCTATTCTGTTGGCGGCTGGGCTGAGAGTGGGTGTTTACAGCTCTCCGCATCTTGTACGTTATACCGAAAGAGTTCGTATTCAGGGTAAAGAATTACCTGAACAGGAATTCTGTCGTGTATTTGCGGATATTGAATCTCGTCGTGGTGATATTTCGCTGACTTATTTTGAATATGGCACATTAGCGGCTTTGCAACTGTTTAAACAAGCTTGTCTGGATGTGGTCATCTTAGAAGTAGGCTTAGGTGGGCGACTGGATGCGACAAATGTTGTGGACGCCGATATTGCCGCTATTACCAGTATTGCAATTGATCATATTGATTGGTTGGGTGTTGATCGCGAACATATTGGTCGTGAGAAAGCAGGGATTTTCCGTAAAGATCGTTTTGCCGTGGTGGGTGAGTCGGATATGCCATCTTCTATTGCGGAAGTTGCGGGTGAATTAGGCGCCGAGTTGTTCCGTTGTGGCATTGACTGGCGTTTCTCTCAACAGGATAGAAACTGGCACTGGCAATCTGATGATAGGCTATTTAGCAACCTACCTTTGCCAAATGTTCCTCTGATGAATGCCGCAACGGCGATGGGTGTTATTTGTTGCCTGTTACGACAAGATGATAAAGTCAGTCGAGCTATTAATGAGAGTGCAATCCATCAAGGGTTACAGAATGCGCAGTTACCTGGGCGTTTCCAGATAGCTCGTGAAAATCCATTGTTGATCTTGGATGTGGCTCATAATCCCCATGCAGCGGCTTATCTGGTACAGAAATTGGCCCAGTTGCCCCGTCAGCCGGGCAGTAGAATCCTTGGTGTCGTGGGTATGCTAGGTGATAAAGATATTGCCGGTACACTGACTTGCCTGTCACAGCAAATAAATGAGTGGTATTGCGCTCCATTGACTGAACAGCGTGGTGCAGATGCACAGACATTGGCTCAGCATCTTGGACAGCCACGGGTATTTACTGATGTGGAAAGTGCTTGGCATCAGGCGATGGCTGATGCTGATGAGCAAGATATTGTTGTTGTTTGTGGCTCATTCCACACGGTAGCGCATGTCATGGAGGCTCTGGTCAGGGAGAAAGGAAGTGGCAAGTAAATTTCAGAATCGTTTGGTTGGTACAATTGTATTGGTAGCATTGGGTGTCATTGTGCTGCCTGCGTTGTTAGACGGCAACAAGAAATATAACGAAGATAAATTTGCATCAATTCCCTTGGTTCCAAAGCCAGGGGATGAGCAAGAAATTGACTCTATACCTCCTCTTAATCCACCAATATTATCAGTGCCTCTGGAAGATGAGACAGAGGCATTGCAGCCAGAAACACTGGAGCAGCCGGAAATACCATTGGTTACCACTCCTCAGCCTGCGCCGATAGTCCCTCCTGCTGTTCAGCCAGAAGTGAAGCCTCAACCACAGATTAAGCTTGAACCAAAACCAGATACTAAGCCGCCGGCACCGGCGCTTAAACCTAAACCAGAGATTAAGTCAGAACCGAAACCTGAAGTTAAACCGGTTGAAAAAGCCCCGCAAGGGCAGGCTTATATCGTACAACTGGGTGCTTTGAAAAATGCCGGAAAGGTAGATGAAATCGTTGCCAGACTACGTTTGTCTGGTTATCAGGTTTATACGGTTCCTTCATCTCCGGTTCAGGGGCAATTAACGAGAATATATGTCGGTCCGAACGCTTCTAAACAACAACTTGACTCGGCATTATCAGAATTGAAAAGTTTGACTGGATTACAAGGGCAGGTAAGGAGTTACAGGCCGTAATAAAAGTGGGTGATGCCTATGTGACAAATAGGACAACTATCATGAAGAAGTAAATATTAAGTGACTGCGGCGATGATGATTATTCAAATTCGTCGCCTTAATTATTTTCAGTAGGATAGGAAATCTGCTACGCAAACGTTTTCGTTTTCTGTTAGAATGCACCTGAAACGGATGCCGAGGTGTCTATTTTGGAATTAAAACATGGTTTGGATTGATTACGTTATTATCGCCATTATTGGCTTCTCGGCATTAGTTAGCCTGATTCGTGGGTTTATTCGTGAGGCATTATCACTGGTCACCTGGGGATGTGCTTTCTTTGTGGCAAGCCATTTTTATACTTACTTAGCGGTCTATTTCACCCGTTTTGAAGATGAATTGGTACGTAACGGGATTGCTATTGCGTTGCTGTTTATTGCTACTTTGATTGTCGGTTCCGTGGTGAACTATGTGATAGGTTCTCTTGTGCAACGGACTGGATTGTCAGGTACTGATCGAGTACTGGGGGTCTGCTTTGGGGCATTGCGTGGTGTGCTGATTGTCGCGGCTATTCTGTTTTTTCTGGATACATTTACACCATTGGCTCGAAGTGAGGATTGGAAACAGTCACAATTGATCCCGCAGTTCAGTCATATCATAAGGTGGTTCTTTGACTACCTGCAAAATGCGTCAAGTTTCTTGCCGGAGAAATATACCTCTCCGTTTGGCTGATGAGGAAGAACTACATGTGCGGTATTGTTGGTATCGTCGGTTTTACACCGGTTAACCAGTCGATTTATGATGCGTTGACGGTGCTTCAGCACCGTGGGCAAGATGCTGCGGGCATTGCCACTATTGATGGTAACAATGGGTTTCGTTTACGCAAAGCCAATGGCTTAGTGAGAGACGTGTTTGAAGCCCGGCATATGCTGCGTTTACAGGGAACGATTGGGATTGGTCATGTTCGCTACCCGACAGCGGGCAGTTCCAGTGCATCGGAAGCTCAACCGTTTTATGTGAACTCTCCATTTGGTATTACATTGACACACAATGGTAATTTGACGAATGCTCATGAGTTGAAGAAAAAGTTGTTTGAGAATGCCCGTCGCCATGTGAATACCACGTCAGATTCTGAGATTTTGCTTAATGTTTTTGCTAGTGAACTGGATTGTTTCCAGCATTATCCATTGGAGCCTGACAATATTTTTGCGGCAGTAGCGGCAATGCATAAACAGGTGAGTGGTGCTTATGCCTGCATTGCGATGATTATTGGTCATGGGTTAGTTGCTTTCCGTGATCCGCATGGTATTCGTCCATTGGTTTTAGGTAAACGTACTTTGGATGATGGTCGTAATGAGTATATGGTCGCTTCTGAAAGCGTTGCATTGGATACGCTAGGCTTTGAATTCCTGCGGGATGTTGCATCAGGTGAAGCGATTTATATTACTGAACAAGGTCAGTTATTTACTCGTCAATGTGCTGAAAATCCTTCTCTGACCCCCTGTTTATTTGAATTTGTCTATTTGGCTCGCCCAGATTCCTTTATTGATAAAATTTCGGTTTATAACGCCCGCATACGGATGGGGCATAAGCTAGGGGCGAAAATTGCCCGCGAATGGGAAGACTTACATATTGATGTGGTTATTCCAATCCCCGAAACATCTTGCGATGTTGCGCTAGAAATTGCACGCATACTCGGTAAACCCTATCGTCAGGGATTTGTAAAAAACCGTTATGTTGGTCGGACATTTATCATGCCTGGGCAACAGGAACGCCGGAAATCAGTCCGCCGTAAACTGAATGCTAATCGAGCAGAATTCCGTGATAAAAATGTGCTATTGGTAGATGACTCTATTGTGCGTGGTACAACGTCAGAACAGATTGTTGATATGGCTCGTGAAGCCGGCGCGAAGAGAGTTTATCTTGCTTCGGCGGCACCGGAAGTACGTTTCCCGAATGTTTATGGCATTGATATGCCCAATGCAAATGAACTGATTGCTCATGGGCGTGAAGTGGATGAAATTCGCCAACTTATTGGTGTAGATGCATTGATATTTCAGGATCTAACTGATCTGATCGACGCTGTTCGTGAAGAAAACCCGGATGTTGATGGGTTTGAGAGTTCAGTATTCAATGGCGTTTATGTTACCAAAGACGTTGACCAGACTTATCTCTATTATCTGGAGAATCTGCGTAAAGACGATGAAGTAAAACTGAATAATCAGAATGAAATTGAAAATCTGGATATCTATAATGAAGGTTGATGATTTTCGGGTTTAAATAGTTGTTCAGTGTTTGTATGAGGAAAGAATGAAAAGATTGATAGTAGGGCTTACAGGAGCAAGTGGGGCCATTTATGGTATAAGGCTACTGCAAGTTTTACAACCAGTTGAAGGGGTAGAAACACATCTGGTTATCAGTCATTCTGCTCGCCAGACACTGGCGCTTGAAACAGATTATAGTTTACGGGATGTGCAGGCGCTGGCTGATGTTGTGTATGACAACAGAGATATCGCTGCTGCTATCTCTTCAGGTTCATTCAAAACTTCGGGCATGGTAATTCTACCATGCTCAATGAAAACCCTTTCAGGTATTGTCCACAGTTATACTGATGGATTAGTAACCAGAGCGGCAGATGTTGTATTGAAAGAAAGTCGTAAGTTAGTGCTTGGGGTGAGGGAAACGCCGTTGCATTTGGGGCATCTCAGGCTGATGACTCAAGCGGCAGAAATTGGTGCGGTGATTATGCCGCCTGTGCCTGCATTTTATCATCAGCCTCAACAGATTCAGGATATTATTGACCAGACGGTTAACCGAGTGCTTGATCAGTTTGATATCGAGCTACCTCATGATCTATTTACCCGTTGGCAAGGGGCTAAAAGCGTTGAGATTTAGCATCTAGTAAGTCTTGAAATGCCTCTTTTAGCTGAAAATAGCGGAAGCTAAAACCCGCTTGTTCCAAGTTATGCGGTATTGCCTGTTGTCCGCCCAGTACCAGTGCCGCAGCTTCTCCCATCAGTAATTTCAGCACAAAAGCAGGTGTTCGGATAATAGTAGGACGGTGTAATACTTCTCCCAGTGTTGCGGCAAATTGATCATTATGTACTGGATAAGGGGCGGTCATATTAAAAGGACCACTCAAACCAGGTGTCATTAACAGGTAATAGATACCATTCACCATATCGTCAATATGAATCCAGGGCAGATACTGTTTTCCGCTCCCCATCGGGCCACCAAGCCCAAGACGGAACAAGGGAAGCATTTTTTTCAATGCTCCGCCGTTTTTTGCCAGTACAACACCAGTACGTAAAAGACAAACACGGGTTTTATCACTGGCTGCCTGTAATGCAAGTTGTTCCCACTGCTTACAGAGCTGATGAGTAAATTCATCATGAGGTGGCTCATGCTCTGTGACAATTGTTTGATTCTGATCCCCGTAATAGCCTACCGCAGAGCCGGAAATAAAGACTTCTGGTGGTGTCTGGCTGGCATTAATGAGCTTGCTGAGTTGCTCTGTTAATGTCCAGCGACTCTGGCACAGCTCCTCTTTTTGCGTTGAAGTCCATAGTTTGTTTGCTATGGGCTCGCCAGCAAGATTGATTACGGCATCAAAATCGTTGAGATCGGTTTTATCTTTCAGGCTGGTCCAGCATTCAGCTTGATTGCTGAATAGAGAATAAACTTTTTGAGGTGAGCGGCTTAGAATAGTAATGGAATGGGATAGGGAAAGAAGTTGGCAAACCAGACGGTTACCAATCAAACCTGTCCCTCCAGTGATTAAAATACGCATAACCACTCCTATAACCTAAATTGTTGATATAAAAAATGTTGTTGATATAAGAACTATAGCATATAGCAGAGATATAAGGGTTGGTGGTTAAAGATATAGCTATCTGTCAGCCTGATCAAGTTTTGCGGGGAAATAGTTACCCAGCAGACAGATATTAAGCTTTGCTATAGGCAATTTGAGTGGCGGGGCGATGACTGATAGTGTCAAACCATTTTTTCACTGCCGGATAATCATTCAGGTCAATATTCTGACGTTCATAAGCACGAACCCACGGATAAGTTGAGATATCAGCAATACTGTATTCCTGACCGCCCAGATAGGGTGTTTTTTCCAATTGGGTATTCAGGACTTGATACAAGCGTTTTGTCTCTTCCTGATAACGATTAATCGCGTAAGGGACTTTTTCCGGCGCGAAATGACTAAAATGGTGATTTTGTCCTAGCATCGGGCCAAAGCCACCGATCTGCCAAAACAGCCATTGCAGGCATTGAACACGCTCACGCATATCTTTGCTGAGTAACTTGCCCGTTTTTTCTGCCAGATAAGTAAGAATGGCGCCAGATTCAAAAATAGCGATAGGTTTACCACCATCGATTGGTTGCTGATCAACAATAGCGGGAATCTTATTATTGGGCGAAATGGCAAGAAATTCAGGTTTGAATTGATCTCCTGCGCTAATATCAATTCGGTGAATATTATAGGGAAGGCCAGCTTCTTCCAGGAAGAGTGTGATTTTATGGCCGTTTGGCGTTGGAGCATAATACAGATCGATCATGGAACCTCCAGTGGAACGTGTAATTGTATGACACATTATCATTAATTTGTGTAGTGTGTAAGATACGCGGATACTCTTCCTGGCCTAAGAGCGACGTTGATTTATTAACGCAATAGAGCTTGAGTAATGATCTTCCTGAGCAGTACGACAGGAAGATCTATTGATAAAAGAAATTGATTAGCTTTTCTTCTGGAGAAAAGCGTACTTATCTAGAGCTTGTTTTTATACTGCCATCCGCGTTAACTGTTGCTCGACTTCCGCCGTACAGATCTTTTTTGAAAGTAGAGTAATCTGTGTGGACATCATCGCGGCCTTCTAATTGTGCCAATATTTCCTGGCTGGATATGCTAAATCCTTTGGCATGTATAGGAGAGGAGAAAGGTTCGGTATAGAGATTCAATCCCCACTGAGGCGCTAAACCGTGGTTAGCCGCGCCTAAATTAACTTCAATCATAGAATGATGATTATCATCAACCAGATAACCTGTTGCCAGCCATCGAGTGAGTTCTTTCATTTCCCGCTCCCCACGTTGAATTGATTGCTCTGGTGATTCCCCGTGAGTAGGTGCGCCTAAAGCAAGATCATTTTTCAGGCCCGCACTCAACAACCTGGCCGCAGTAATAAAACGGTCCGTAGTACCGGAAGGTGCAGCGACAGTTGGCAAATTGTGTAAAGCTGCATCCTTGGAAAATCCTGTATTTTCTTTCACATTCCAGACAGAAAAGCCATTGCCACGTTGTACGATAATGTTTTCCTTAGCTAATTCTTGATGTGCTTTGATAGGTTCTGACTGACTAAATTGATAGTCAGTTCTATCCAGCCGGTTGCGAGGATTTAAACTGGCAAATGCCAACTCTCGGTTGGTCAAACGATTATCGGCCTCAAGTGAAGCGGCGGTTGACCAGACGCTATCTTTATCAGGAGCCGGTGCTCTGAAATCATTTTGGACTTTTGTAAGACTATTGCCAGCCAGAGCAGGGTTACTGATAATTTCTTGTCCATTTGCCTGTTTAGTCACCTGATATAATTCGGGATTTTCAGAGGCATTAAATTTATTTTCATTTTTAAAAGTGTAAAGCGCTAATTGGTCCGGTAAGGGTTTTTCCGTAGTGGAACCGCGGGCGGGTGCAAAGTTTTTACTTTCCAAGTAACCAATATCAATTATATCCTTGAATTCTGATTTCAATTCGGGTGATGAATAAACTTTCTCCAGAGTATCGCGGAAATAAGCTGAGTTGGTGAGATCATAATAAGCAGTGGCTTTTTCCCTCAATGTTAGCGGTTCTGTATCAGCCCTATCAGATCTGACGCCATTCTGCCGTGCTTCGTTAATAATTCGAGTAAATCCACCTGCGCCAAGCTGACCGACAATACTAAAACCGGGTTTATCACCAGTATAAGCATTAAGCATTTTAGTGATTGCGGTTAATTCATTATCCTCTGCTCGAACGAAAAGTTTCACCAGGTTGGATAAGAGAGAATCAACCGTTTTGTGGGCAGCGGTGCTTTCGCTGGCTAAACGAGAAATATTAGCTTCAATTTGTTTATTGGCCACGACGGATTTTTCATTCCATCCTGTAATAACCGAGGTTGGTGCTGTAAGTGGATTATCAATGGTATTATTTAATAATGGCTCGCAGCAATGGCAAGTTTTATCTGTTGCAGCTGGTTGATGTAATTCAGTTTGATGAATATCAATTCTGGTATTAGCTCTTTGTATTGAAAAATCTGGCATACTTTTTCTCCATTATTTTATTGTGTTTTCTTCTATGAAGCTTTTTAATTCACGATCTTAAAAACATCTCAAACTAAAATATCGTGGGCTGAAGCGGAGGTGGCAAGCTTAGTTTCAGGAAAAGGGAGTTCAGCTCTTATTCTTTGAAGATTTCCTAGAATATTAGCCAAATCAGTCGCATCGATTCGCTCTATATCTTGAAGTAAACAGAGACGAATAGTTTGAGTTGGCTGATGTAATGCGAGCCATGCTCCTCCAAGTATATTTATATTACTATTTAATGAGAGCCAAAATTCCGCATCATGATTAACAAACGAAGCTACTGTATGATGAAAAGTCAGCATTGATCCTGTTGAATCTACTTCTAACCACCAAGGGCCATAATCACCAATGTTTAATTGCACTGCGCCGGTAGAGAGATTCAACATAATATTGGTTTGGGCGGCAAAATCTGCGCATAATTTTTCTAACCTGGACATAAATAAATCTCATCAAAAAAATTAATAGTAAAATATTGTCCAAATTATGAGATTGAAGCATAGGATCGTCTATCAAAAATAGACAAAAATATTGTAAAAATTAATCAGGCAATGGATTCTGTTGTGTTAATGAGGTGCTCCCTTGCCGTCGTGATGCATCTTGAAATCCATAGGGTATTTTTATGAAGAACTAAGCTAAATCTAACGAGATAAGGCGGCATGATAAATCTCAATACCCGATTTGGCTATGATTTCCTCTGGTTCTCGTAGACTGAGAGGATAGTCAGGTGCTAGCGAGCAGCCGGGATAAATTTATGGTTTTTATTTTTTGTGGATCTAGTTTTTGTGAAATTAAATAAATCAATGACCTGCATTGTTATTTTGTTGCCATTTTTTACCTTATGTTTTTCATAATTATATTCGTTTTGCATTTGTTGAATTTTATTACAATTACAGACTTGAGTGAATGAATTTTCTCTCCCACTATTATTAGTGTATCGACCTGATAATAAGTGTCTAATTAATATTCCAGAATAAAAAAAGGGAGATAATAATTATGAGCGAATTATGCCCACGTGAAATTATTGATAGCCAAAAAATGACAGAAAATTGGGTGGAGTTTCAATTAGTTGATGAACAAGGTAATCCATTAGTGAATATGCCTTATCGTCTGATAAGTAGCGGGAGGTTGCGAGATGAACGCAAAGGTGTGACTAATAATCAAGGATTGCTTAGGGAAGAAAACTTATCACCTGATGCGGTAACGTTATATATCAGTGCTCAACCATTAGCTGATGAAATGGAGCAGCGTCCATTACGGGAAAAACGCGGTATTAGGGCATCAGTTGTCCAACCAAAAGCAGAAACGGAAGGTCACCAATACCGTTATGTGACGATTGGACAGATAAGTGATGGTTTGCCTGTAATTGATAAATGGATAGAAGATAAACCGCCACGTTATCATTTCCCAGATTCGGTATCGAAAGGTTTTCGGGTTCTCTCAACAAACTGCCGGTATGTTTTGGAAGTATGTCCGTTTCGCGCATGGGTACTATTGTTACATCATCAGAAAGATTATTCCCTGGTGAATGCTTATAATTTGGCATTAATGGGATTGCTGTCATATTTTGATGATAATGTTGATATAGCAGGTTCTATTACTCATTTTTTTAACCGACAAATGCTGGATATATCTCAATTACCGAGTAAGGTGGAAAAAATATCGCGTACTCCCATTGTTTATGATGTGCCATTTAGTGAACGTTATACTGATGTTGTATTTATTGATTCAAAAGCGGGTGAAAGTGGGATAGGAGATACGGAGTTATTTTATGTCGCTAATCAACAGGAAATTATTGTTAGCTGGCGGGGAACGGCGAGTGTTGATGACGCCATTACTGATATTATGTATCAACCATTGAAATTGGGTTGTGAACCAGATGGTGTATGCAGTGGTTTTATTAATAATGGTAAAGTTCATCGGGGATTTTGGGAGGCATTTAATCTTATTGGCCAGTTAAAAGCTCCCGGTTCTGATGAAAATATGTTTGATAAAATTATTGATTTAGCTAAAAGCCGAAACGTATTTGTTTGTGGACATAGTTTGGGGGGCGCTTTAGGGTTATTGCATAGTGCCCAACTGAAAAAATATCATCCTTGTTTATATAGTTATGGGATGCCGCGGACATTAACCCGTAGTGCGGTACAAGAATTGGAAGATATTACACATTACCGTCATGTGAATGAAAATGATTTGGTTCCCTCTATGCCGCCGGAAAAAGATTTGGATAACTGGCTTTATAATTATTGGGGACCATTAGGTTATCTATTTAGTACCATTGAATTATTGGGTTTGACAAAAGGTCAGGAAGTTTTCTTACATCATGGGGAAATAGTTCACTTTTATAAAGCTGATCTCATTATTGAAACTTTAAAAAAGAGTGATTCAAACGATCTTATACGACTCACAGAAATATTACCTGTCATGGCAAAATTGTATTTGATTCCGTCATTGAATCATCAAACGAAAGATAATATTAAGGTGGCATTGGAGATTCAGAAAGAATTTTTTAAACAGATAAGCGACGCTGATAAGAATAAGTGGTTTCCACGTAATGCAAACCCGACTTTGAAATATGCCTTGGGAGTACCTGATCATCGTATGCTTAAATATATTCATTACATTGGCGATCGAATTGCAGAGTTGTTTGTGCCAGACAAATATTATTTTTATCAAGATCAGAAGAAATTATTTGAAAATACAATGAATGAAAGGAGTGATATTGTTCCTGATATTCGGCAACGTAACACACTATTTTTGAATATGGATAACCAGTTAGAGCAAGCACTTATTGATACTCTACAAGATAAACAGGGTATTTTGGCCTTAACGCGTTATACCAATATTGCCACACGGATTGAGAAAGAGTTATGATGAAATAAAGGTGAATAAATTAAATATTAAGATTAGTGAATTGGCATTTATACCCTATGGATTTCAAGATGGAACGCGGCGGCAAGGGAGCGAATCCCCGGGAGCATAGATAACGATGTGACCGGGGTGAGTGAGTGCAGCCAACAAAGAGGCAACTTGAAAGATGACGGGTATATAACCAAACAATAGATCGCTAGAAAATAATGCCGCCATAATGAGGAATATTGGGCGGATGATGGTTGAGATTCTCTTTTCTAATTTGCAGGGTTGATAAGATAAAGCCATTAACCCTGTTATCATGACCCGTAAAAATCTTATCGGACTACAGTTTCGTTGCAGTTTTATTTCAAGTTTAGCGAAAAGGTTGCATGAGTTGTCCGAAACGAATAACTTCGTAGAGTCCCTATCGATTTGGTTGTTTTGATTAAAATAAACATCTTGTAGATTTGCAATTTTCTGCTAATAAAAAAGGTTTTTGAAGATGGAACAAGAGAATCAAGAGAATGTAGCGAGTGTTGAGTGGATTGATATCGTTAATGAAAATAATGAAGTCATTGCTCAGGCTACGCGTCGGCAAATGCGTGCCCAATGTTTACGACACCGTGCGACTTATATTGTCGTTCACAACGGTATGGGAAAGATTTTGGTTCAACATCGTACAGTAACTAAAGATTTTTATCCGGGAAAGTTGGACGCGACCGCAGGTGGTGTTGTGATGGCGGGTGAAAATATGCTGGATTCTGCCCGGCGCGAAGCAGAAGAAGAGTTGGGTATTGCCGGTGTGCCTTTTGCAGAACATGGTAGTTTTTATTATGAAGCAGAGGATTGCCGTATTTGTGGCGCATTATTCAGTTGCATCAGTCATGGTCCGTTTGCTTTACAGGAAGCGGAAATTGATGATGTATGCTGGTTGACACCGGAGGAGATAACCGCTCGCTGTGATGAATTTACCCCTGATTCGCTGAAAGCACTTTCTCTGTGGCTGACACGTAATAACGATTTTGATGAAATTATTGTTTATAAAAAAAATGCGAATAGTCCAAAAAGAGTTATCTAAATTAATCTGAGTAAAAATTAATGAGGTTGTACGTTCTTATTGATGAAATGTTGGAGGATGGCTGGCGGCCATCCTCTAATACGACCGCACCGTTCTTTCGAGGTTTTGGGCAAACTGTTAATAACGTGCCGTAAAATATGTGCTTAGGAATGCGCTGATACCAATTTATCCAAGCCGGTTGTTTACGGAACTGGCTTGGTGTCAGACCAAATGACTGTTTGAAGGCCCGGCTGAATGATTCCGGGTTTTGAAAACCTGCGTCCAACGCAATATCGATGATTTTTTCTAGCGGATTGAATGCCAAACGGTAGGAAGCACGCTTTAATCGCATTAATTGGATATAGCGTCCTACCGGTATACCGCAGTAATTGGCAAACTGTCGGTGAAAGTGATAACGCGAAAAATTCGCTACCTCACTCAGTTGTTCCAATGTGAGCGGCTCATCCAAATGGCGCTCAATATATACCCTATGGATTTCAAGATGCATCGCGGCGGCAAGGGAGCGAAGCCCCGGGAGCATAGATAACTATGTGACCGGGGTGAGTGAGCGCAGCCAACAAAGAGGCAACTTGAAAGATGACGGGTATAATTAAATACCTGATTGAATCGTTTGACGTAGGCGTCAGTTTTATCATTGTGCATTGTATCCTCCAATTGAGAGCACTATGCCTGAGCATAAGAGACATTGCCTGACTGATATTATTGATTTTGGCATTAAGCCGATGTGGAAAATGTTATTTCAAATGAAACTCTAATCGTGTAAGGAAGAAAATAATAGCATATAGCAGGGAATGGTTAGGTTTGAATAATAGATAGCGTTTAGAGAAAAATTAGGTTTGAATAATGGTTAGTGTTTAGGAAATAGAATATTCGGGGAAAAAAGACTGTTTGTTGTTCTATTGTTGTGATTTAATGGGTTTGGTAGAAGTAGTGAAAGATATTGTATGGCCCAGATAATTTGGGTATTCGCTATGGAAAAGTATTTCTCGATATTGGAGTGCCTTAATAGGTATTGTCAGGAATTAGGATCATGTGGGACCAAATCATAGCTATCTGATTCAGCCGTGGATGAGGACCTTTTTATATAACGGTTATCCATTGGAGTTTAGAATCAGCATTCTAAGGTTAAGGGCTTACAATGTTCTTTTGGACAGGATCATGGAATGGTTATCACATTGTTTGGGGATCGCATGAGTCAAAATTAACGAGTTATAGAGGTTTAACATGGTATTTTCATCAAGACAGAGTTGGCATTATTTAGATCTCAAAATTAAAGAATTACATGAGATATCATCCAGGCTTAATTTTAGATATCTTTCTGATGTTAGAAGCGGAAGTCGTTTCCTTTTTGAAATAAATGAACTCATCAGAACGGTTAATCATGAGATAGGTACAAATTGCTTATCTGTTGATGGTGGTATTGCAATCCTGCAAGATGAAATAGATAACCTAAAGAGACAGGAATTTGACCTGTTAATGAATGATAGCCAGATATATATGATTGTTCAAAAAGAAAAAAAAGAAGAAGAGGATGAAACAATCAATTTAACTTTGAAAGGAATTGGTTTTGTTAGCGGTGGTTCTCAAATCTTTGCTGGTCTTGGCGTGTGTGTGGCCTCTCTTGGCGCAGCTTGTGCCGGTTTTGGTGTACCTCTACTGATACAGGGAGGAAATAATGTTTATGAGAATGGGTATTACCTGTTATTAAGGAAAGAGGTTTCAGGTCCGGTAAGGGATGTTTATCGTGATGCAGCTAAAACGCTTGGTTATAGTGGAGCTGATGGTGATAGAGTTTACGGCTATGTAGATCTGGCGTTGTCTGGGTACGGAATGGCAAGATCTATTGTGAGGCCCGGAACGTTTCGTTTATTTCGGTATATAAAAACTGATTACATCAGAGGGTGGCAGGAGATGGGGAAAATACCTTTGCTTGCTGAGATTACTGGTGATCTTGTGACTAGTTTTGGTATTTATTCGATTTCTAATGGTGAAAAAAATGAATAATGACGTGACGTTATCCTATTACAATGTCTTTTTTGTAATTATTTATTACGCAATGTCTATTTTCGTGTTTATTGTACTTTTTAAGTTTAGGGGGTACGTAAAAATTTATATTCAAGCGGTTGTTTTTACTGTTATTATTTTGGTTTTTACTGTTATCCAATATAATATTTTATTAAATGGCGGTGTTCTGATATATATATTCCCACATTATTTTAGTATTTACGATTATAGATCAATCCGGTTTGGTGCTTTGTTTTTCTTTATTGTATATTGCTGTCTGATGCCTGTGAGCAAATTTTATCGTGAGGAAAGAGAAAAGCAAAGTGGAAATAATGGTGAAAAAAATGAATGATGATGTGACGTTATCCTATTACAATGTCTTTTTTGTAATTATTTATTACGCAACTTCTATTTTCATGTTTATTATACTTCTTAAGCTAAGGGGGTATTTAAAGACCCATATCCGAGAGGTGATTTTTTCTATTTTTCTTTTGATTGTTAATGCTGTTCAATATAATATTTTGGCAAATGGTGGTATTCTGATATATATATTCCCACATTATTTTAGTATTTATGATTATAGATCAATCCGGTTTGGTGCTTTGTTTTTTCTGATTGCATATTGTTTTCTAATGCCTGTGAGTAAATCTTATAGTGAGGAGGAAGAAAAGCAAAGCGGAAATAATGGTAAAAAAAATGAATGATGATGTGACGTTATCCTATTATAATGTCTTTTTTGTAATTATTTATTACGCAATTATCTATTTTCGTGCTTATTGTACTTTTTAAGTTGATGGAATATGTAAGGGGTTATATTCGAACGGTGCTTTTTACTGTTATTTTTTGTGGTTGTTAATACTGTTCAGCATAATATTGCTGTAAATGGTGGTGTACTGGTATATATATTTCCACATTATTTTAGTATTTATGATTATAGATCAATCCGGTTTGGTGCTTTGTTTTTTGCAATTGCATATTCTTGTCTTCTTACTATGGGTAAACCTTATAGTGAAGAAAAAGAAAAAGAAAAAGAAAAAGAAAAAGAAAAAGAAAAAGAAAAGAATTGATATTTATTTAATGGATTATAGAGTGAAGTTTATCTATACCTTATGGATTTCAAGATGCATCGCGACGGCAAGGGAGTGAATCCCCGGGAGCATAGATAACTATGTGACTGGGGTGAACGAGTGCAGCCAACAAAGAGGCAGCTTGAAAGATGACGGGTATAAATACCTCCCGTTTGGGAGGTGGTATCTTATTGGAAGTTAATATACCGTATCTTCCCATATACTATAACCGCCGGTCCCTGCGATAATATGGTTCCACGTTATACTTTTATATATTAACGATAGAGTTTCTTGAGGTTGCTGGTCATTATTTTCTAAAGAGTTAGGATGGAGTACACTGTATTCCAATATTTGAGCTCCGATTAGCTTTAAATTAAAATATAATTCTAATCCTCCATTTAAACTTGTCCGATAATGGTTAATAAAACAATCCATTACTTCATTATTGGAAATTGCAACACCTAACAGAGGCGTTGATTTATCAATGGGTTTTCTAATTATCACCGGTTGATGTTTAACGTTTTTCTTACGTAACATTGAGTGGCTCAAACCGTAAACTAGAATTTCATCTTGATGGTTAACTTGGCATTTATTACCAATCGAGTCAATTGATGAACAACCCGCAGAGATTAGTCCCTGATTTTTCCCTTTTATTGTCAGATAGATTAAGTCAGCCAAAATATATGTACTCCTATGTCATTGGTATGAATGATGTAGATAAGAAAGTAGTTTGGTTGTCAGACTCGTCTCTTTTTCTTCTAACTTTCGCCATGCTGCCAAGAAGGTAAAACATAAGTATGCTTGCCTGTTTGGAGAGCATTTTGAAATATCCTAAGTTAGTATCAAAGAGGAGAATGCTAATCAAGGCTCTTTCCATTCCTCAAAAATAGCGAAATTTGATTAAAAGTCAATCTTTTTGGTTGGTTTTAAAGCAATTGTTTATTGGCGATATCGGTATTATTAACACGACATTCAGTAATACAGATTTTGACTTTGAGAGATTCTGTTGGGAATTATTGTTGGTTGATTTTATTAATAGACAGGAAGAATGCAGCGTTATTCTTGGAAGATAAAGTTTGTTGTAAGCATTCTGTAAGTCAATAAATTCATTTTGCAAACGGCAATATATGGCTGCTTTATAATGATTCATCAGGACTAATAACTGCACTATAGGCGAGTGTTTAATTAATATGTATGTATATTCAGAGTAAACGGTAACTAAAAAGTGTAGGAGCGGATTGCTCGCTAGACGCTGATAGGTTGTTGTCTACAACCAACAAAATGTTGGTAGTCTCCAAATATAGCTCTATACTTAGAGCTGAATTTGGAACTATATATGGCAGTGTAAAGTGGAGGTATTCTATATGTTACAGAAGGTTATGTGTGGTTACACCATACCGATAAGCAAGTTCAAATCCAATCCTGGCGCTGCCTTGGCGGAAGCACAAGGAGATGCTATTGCTGTTTCATCAAACAATCAGATCCAGTTCTATGCTGTACCTGCACATATGTATGAAGAGATTATTAATTTTGTTGAGTTTGCTCAACGAGGGACAACTGAGTTAAAAAACATTCCAGCTAATTTTACTGGTGAAGGTTTGGATATGAATCAGATTGCTACTGAGATGGCAACGAAACTCAAACACGGCTCCACTGGAGACTACGAAGAATGGTCATAAAAAGCATACAAATTTCTTCAAAGAGGGGGCAAGGCAAGCCATTAGTGATTTGCGAGTTTGATGAACAAGGAGTACTTTCAGCTACCGGCAATTTTCATCTTAATGAAAGTGAGATGAAAAAAGTTGCAGATAAAATGGCGGAGTCGCTGATCAAGAAAAAGGGAAATTAACGGTGGTAAGAATATTTACATACAGTAATTTGAAAGATGCTTTGGGTGAACAGAAAACCAAAGCCTTGGTTGATGACTTCAAAGCCTACAAAGAAGGAAAAGGTTTGCCCATTACCTTTGGTCGGGATGTTCCCTATAAGTTCACGAATAACCGTTCTTACCTTGAGTTGCAACACTTGCATTACAGAGAAAGTGGTTTTTCACTCAAGTTGGTGCAATTTAGACGAACGAGCGGTTATGTTCTAGTTTACTGTTTTGGGTTCTTTGACCAAAATACCTATTTGTTAATTGCGATTATTAAGCACTGGAATCACAATGAACCTAATGACATAGTGGGAACTGATAGAGACATTGAGTTAATGGACGAGCTTGAAAAGATTGCCGAGCGCTTTAGGGAAAGATTTTAATTTTGTTGATCTTCAATCTTTATATGAATTTATTGTTGATTGATTTTACTGATATACCTAATGGAAGCAATGTTGTTCTTGGTTGTGAAATATTAAGAGTGATACGAGAACAAAACCCTCGGGCAGAATATTCTGTCCCGGATAATTTAGTGATTTAAACGAAGTTGTATTTTATCGTTATATTGAAGCGTTTTATACCCAATGGATTTCAAGATGGATCGCGACGGCAAGGGGGAGAATCCCCGGCAGCATAGATAACTATGTGACCGGGGTGAGTGTAGCCAACAAAGAGGCAACTTGAAAGATAACGGGTATATTTATTTTATTTCTGGCATCACACCAATAAACGATCTCTTTTTCCTTGGTTCAGACATCAGGGATTCAAGTTGTTCAACACATTTCAGATAATGAGGGGTTTGCTTGTGTGTGTTAGCCGCGTTTTCATCAACATAGGCTTCATAAATATAAAAGCGGGTTGGAATATTTTCGTCCCGTAATACATCAAAACGTAAATTGCCTGCTTCTTTAATTGATCCCAGATGATTAAGGCGAAAAATTTCAATAAATTCGTCTAATTTGTCCTGCTTAACATTAATTTCAACCAAAGTTACGTGCATCTCAATTTCTCCTTATTGTTTTTCACTTAAAAATAACTCGTAAGCTTTGCTGGCATTCTCATTCTGATGTACAACGGTTTGAACCGCTTTTAACATGGCAACCGGTGCTTCGGATTGGAAAATATTACGTCCCATATCAACACCGGCAGCCCCTTGATCAATAGCCTGGTAACACATCTCCAGAGCTTCTTTTTCTGGTAACTTTTTACCACCGGCAATCACAATAGGAACCGGACATCCGCTGGCAATACGCTCAAAGCCAGTATCGACATAATAAGTTTTAATGATTTGTGCGCCCATCTCGGCCGCAATGCGCGTCGCCAGAGAAAAATAGCGCTGATCCCGAACCATATCTTTCCCAACGCCGGTGACTGCCATTGTTGGCATACCGTAACGCATTCCCTGATCGACTAATTTGATAATGTTCTTAATTGATTGATGCTCATATTCAGAGCCGATATAGACCTGAGCAGCTACTGCACAGACATTCAGGCGTAAAGCATCTTCCATAGCAACCGCGACCGCCTCATTGGACAGCTCCGTCAGAATCGAGTTGGCGCCGGAAGCACGCAAGACCACCGGTTTGTTGGTCGCGGGTGGAACTTGGCTACGCAAAATACCACGGGTGCACATTAAGACATCGGTATGGGGAAATAGTGGAGCAATATTGATATCGATGCGTTCAAGCCCGGTTGTTGGCCCCTGAAAATAACCGTGGTCGAAAGCCAACATCACCGTTCGATTGGTTTTGGGATTAAAAATGCGTGAAAGTCGTGATTGCATTCCCCAATCCAGTGCGCCGCAACCTTTCAGTTCAAATAGGCTGTTCTTCTGTGGGATATCAATACCAAAATCTTTGCCATCTTTAATATCATCTAAATCTGCCATTTTTCTTCTCCTAACTCACTTACATTGGTCCAGCAACCCTGCATGGCAGAGATTGCTGGACAGTCGTATTAGAAATCGTATTGATTGATATTGTCTTTGGTGAAAATGACCCGTTCAGGTAGAACAACAATACCGTTTCCTTTGGCTTCATAGCGGTAACCCTGAACGCGGTTTGGTACAACTTCAACAATGCCAATATCGGGAATATCTAGTTTATCGCCGACATTTAAATCACCTTTCTTGAGTAATTCATTAGCGACATGGATTGAAATTTTGCCTTGATTAACAACATCCCATAGCCCGAATTGCTTGACGGTTCCGCGTTCAACATAAGGGCGCATGACATTGGGGGTGCTGAAACCCACAATCGCAACATCTTGTCGTTTCAGATTTTCTGCTGCCTGTGCCGCGGCTGGCAGGGCATTGGCATCCGGGGCAATAATGGCGTCCAGGTCACTCCAGGCTTTTAAAATCCCTTCTGCGGTTTGTAAGGATTTGGTTGCATCGTTATAACCAAACTGGGTGGTAACAATCTCCCAACCTGGATGCTCCGCGGCAATTTTATCTTTAGCTTCTTTGACCCATTGGTTTTGGTCAGTGACCGTTGGGCTGGAGTAGAAAAACGCGACCTTGGCTTGCTCTTTTTGCACCTGATTGGCGGCCATATCCACCAGCATTCCGCCTAGTTGGTTTGGCGTTCCTTGGTTAATATAGATAGAACGGCATTCCGGCGAAGTATCTGAATCCCAGGTCAGGATTTTTACTCCCCGTTGCATGGCTCGTTTCAACGCAGGGCACAGACCATCCGGTGAAACCGCAGAGACCACAATAGCGTTATAGCCTTGGTTCACGAAATTGTTGATAAGCTGAACTTGACCGGCAACACTGGGTTCTGTTGGTCCATCATAGGTCACATTGACCCCCAAAGCTTTCCCGGCGGCTACGGCACCTTGGCCGCCACTGGTAAAAAAGCCGACACCGACCAGTTTAGGGATGAAAGCGATTCTTTCGGCGGCGTGTACCCAAGAGGCGCAAGCCAGACTTAATAGGCTAATTAGAGCCAGTTTTTTCAGGATCAGTGTTTTCATTACTCTCTCCATATTGTTGGGTTTCAGAGGGACTGTAATGTCATAAAATTCAATCTGTAGGTTTATGAAGACAATCTCTGATTTCGCCATCGTTGTATCCAGTCACGGATTCGGTGGTGGTGCAAGCTGATGGAACGTCCTACCACGGCAATAATCAACAGGGCGCCAGCAAGGGCACTGGATACCTGACTGGGGACGCCAGCCATCTGTAACCCCTGTTGTAAATAACCAATTAATAATATAGCCAGCGCGGTGCCGATAATTGAACCTGAACCACCGTAAATATTGGCTCCGCCCAATACTACTGCGGTGATTGCTGGCATCAGAAATGATGCGCCGAGGTCAGAGCGCGCTGATCCAAAATAGGAAACTAATACAATGGCGGCGATAGCAGAAGCTATGCCGGTCAGGGTATAGAGAAGATATAGGGTTCGGGCAACAGGAATTGCCGCATAACGGGCAACTTTACTGCTTTGTCCAATCAGAAAAATATTGCGTCCACTGTGGGTACGATGCATGAACAGCCAGAAAATAAGGAGACAGAGTAGAAATAGCATCAATGGCATGGGTAGGCCAAACAAAGCCAAATTGGCAAAATCAGTCAATGCTTGTGGAAAGCCACCAATACCTTCGTAACCAGTTGCACCGGAGATGCCGGAAAGTAGCAGGGCACTGCCACCGAACAGATATAGGGTACCGAGTGTGATAACCAGTGGGTTAATGCCGGTATATAAAATGAGTGCCGCATTGATTATTCCACATATTGCACCGACCAGTAGTGTCAAAGGAATAGCGGCGGCCATTGGAATACCGGCCTGATTCATTACTCCGAGTGATATCGCGCACAGACCAATGGTTGAGCCAAATGAAATATCGATACCCCCACTGACAATAACCATAGTCAGTGGCAAGGCCACAATCCCGATACAGATAAAATCACTGGTACTCAGCAACAATATATTGATATCCAGCATGCGCGGGTTTGCTATGCCAAACAGCAGTATTTCAATAATCAGTAATGCGGCTAAGGCCAATTCCCAGCCATAACGTTGACCGATATTCATTATGTCACCTGATTACTTTTGTCATTTTTGAGGAAACGGGCATATTTTTGTTGGCGGATATTTTTTTCGATGGCACAACGAAGGCGTCCATCAAAAATCAACACCGCCAGCAGAACAAATCCGGCAATAAAATCGTTCCACCAGGCAGGGAGTTTTAGCAGTACTAATCCGCTGTTTATCTGCGTCAGGAAAAATGCGCCTAAAATAGCGCCGATCACTGTACCGGTGCCGCCAAGCAGACTGACGCCGCCTAGCACACAAGCGGCGATAGCTCTCATTTCCAGCCCACTGCCGGTCTGATTTGGGATAAAACCAATTTGGGAAGCAAAAACAATTCCGGCCAGTGCTGCCATGACACCATTCACGGAGAAGGCGATAATTTGAATGCTATCTGTACGAACGCCCAGTTGACGAGCACCTTGCAGGTTGTCTCCTGTGGCGTAAAAGCTTCGGCCAAATGGGGTTTTTGCTAGTATCCACGCCATTGCTAATATCAGGATCATTAACAGCCAACCGATAGGTGAGATATTGAGCCATAAAGGTGCGGAAAGGCGCTTTAATTCGTTTGGTAAGCCTTCGATCCATTTACCGTCAGTAAGCAATAACATCAGCCCACGGTAAAGCCCCAACGTGCCGAGGGTGGTAACGATCGCGGGAATTTTCAACCAGGTGACCAGCGCACCATTGAAGAATCCGGCACACATGCCGAGCAGAAGAGTCAACAGGCAGGAAACGGACAGGCTAAAGCCGGCATTCAGTGACATTCCCATAATGACCGCGCATAAGCCAGCAATCGAGCCGACAGAGACATCAATATTGCGAGTCAGCATGACCAGTGTTGCCCCCATTGCAAGCAAGATAAGGATCTGCGCACTGCTAAAAACGAGGGTGACAGTTTGTAAGCTAAAGTACTGGTGGTCGATAACACTGAGTAAGCCAAACAGGCAGAGAATGGCAATCAATGCGGTAATTTCGCGGTTATTCTGGATAAGTTTCAACATGATGTCGCCTGTTGTGGTTTATGTTCGCCGAAAGCGATATGCATAATGGTGTCAACATCCATCTGTTGCTTAGTTAGCTCGCCATTGATTTCTCCCTGATGCATGACTAATACCCGATCAGCGATTCGAACCACTTCATCCAGATCCGATGAAATAAAAATAATGGCCACTTGCTGTTGGGCGATATGACGAATCAGTTGGTAAATATCATTGCGTGCCGCGACATCCACACCACGTGTAGGTTCATCAATAATCAGGACGGCGGGGTGAGCTTCCAGACATTTAGCAATCAGAATTTTTTGTTGATTACCACCGGACAGCGTTTTAATTGGTTGGTTGATATGGCTGAATTTGATATTTAGGATTTGGCAATAGCGTTCAAGTACCGCTGTATCATAGGCAGGGCGTATCCAGAATGTATTGCGGTTGTGGGTTAGTGAGCAGATATTCCAGCCGAGTGATGAATCCAGAAATAATCCTGATGACTGTCGATCTTCCGGCAAATAAACCAAACCTTGGGCCAGACGTTGAGCCGTTTTTAGCCCATTAACAGTATGTTGTTTTAACTTAATTTCGCCGGATACCGCAGGGCGCAGGCCATAAAGTGTTTCAGCCAGTTCTGTACGGCCAGCACCAACAACCCCGGCCAAACCAAGAATTTCACCCGGTTTCACTGAGAATGAGATATTGCTGAAACCCTCACCGCTTAGCTTGGTGACTGTCAGTATTGGTCGATCAGGTACTGTCTGGTGCTGGTTATTGCTAAGATCCAGACCCAATTTTGGGGTGCCATTTAATGGCTGATCTTTTGCGGCCGGTGTAATAGCCTGAATAATGTCATCCGTTGTGTAATCGCGGATTTTGCCACTTAAGGCAATAGTGCCGTCACGCATGACACTGACCTGATCTGCTAGTTGGTAAATTTCAGGGATTTTGTGGGAAATAAAAATGATGCCGACACCTTGCTGTTGTAGCTCACGGAGCTGGGCAAATAAGCGTTCGGTTTCTACTGGTGTTAGGGAGGCGGTAGGTTCATCAAGGATTAAGATTTTCGAATTACGCATCAGGCCACGCATAATTTCGACCAGTTGTTGATCGGCAACATTAAGGCTGCCAGCACTGACATGTAGATCTAATTGACAGCCAAGTAATGCCAGTAGCTGTTTCATTTTAGACTTATCTACCTGATGCTTTGGCAAACGAAACAGGATGTTTTCCTGTACAGACAAATTCGGAAATAACAGTGGTTCTTGTGGTATCAGATAAATACCGAATTGGTGGGCTTTAGTGGGATTAAGATGGCTAACATGATGACCGCTAATCTTGAGCGTGCCTTTATCCGGCTGTTCGAGACCAGCAATAATCTTCATCAGTGTTGATTTGCCCGCACCATTACCCCCTAACAGAGCCTGTATCTGCCCTGGAAACAGAGTAAAATCAATATGTTTCAGTACCATTACGCCGGAAAATTGCTTACTGATGCCACTGACTTCTAATAGCGGTGGTACTGCGGTGTTGTTATGTAACATCGCGGCATCCTCTTACATGCAGGTGCGGAGGCAAACAAAATGAACATTTATCTATTTAAAAAACAATTGTTCAACATGGTAGCTGTTAAATTATGAGATTGGCAATATTTAAATCACATTTTGTGAAAAATTTATATATTCATTGAATTGTGTTCAAATTTTTGCGGTAAAACTCTGGCGTGTTATACGTTTTAATGGTTATCTGTTGAGCGCGGATAAAAGAAAGTGGTTATGTCGATAAAATCAGTGAAAGAAAAATCAGCTAAAGAGAAAAATATAGACCCTATGGATTTCAAGATGCATCGCGACGGCAAGGGAACGAATCCCCGGGAGCATAGGGAACTATGTGACCGGGGTGAGAGAGTGCAGCCAACAAAGAGGCAACTTGAAAGATGACGGGTATATCGTCTGAGGACACCTATCCGGGTAATAGCATGAGTGAAGAAGAGCTGCTTGCGCGTATTGCATGGTTTTACTATCACGATGGCCTGACACAAGGTGACATCGGCGATTTGCTTGGTTTAAGCCGGTTAAAAGTTTCCAGATTACTGGAGAAAGGGCGGCAATCAGGCGTCATTCGGGTACAAATTAACTCTCGTTACGAGGGGTGTTTGGCACTGGAAGATACCCTGCAAAAACATTTCTCTTTGAAACAGGTACGCGTTTTGCCTGCGCTGGCAAATATGAATCTTAATGCCAGATTGGGGGTTGGCGCGGCACATTTGCTGATGGCATTGATTGAACCGCAGCAATTATTGGCTGTGGGATTTGGTGAAACTACCATGTGCACATTGCAACATTTAAGTGGTTTTATCTCATCACAACAAATTAGGCTAGTCACATTATCCGGTGGCGTCGGTCCTTACATGACCGGTATTGGTCAACTGGATGCAGCCTGTTCAATCAGTATTATCCCCGCCCCATTACGTGCTTCCACTGCTCAGGTTGCTGAAACATTTCGTCAGGAGAGCAGTGTCCGAGATGTTTTGCTAGCGGCTTGTGCGGCTGATATTGCTATCGTTGGTATTGGCGCAGTTAATCAGAAACAGCAGGCGACAATTATGCGTTCTGGCTATATCAGTGATGGTGAACAGCTAATGTTTGGTCGGAAAGGCGCTGTGGGCGATATCCTTGGCTATTTTATGCGCGTTGATGGTGAGCTGGTGGAGGATATGCAAATTCATCAGGAGCTGATTGGTATCTCCATGCCAGAACTGAAAACCATCCCGACAGTGATTGGCGTTGCGGGAGGGGAAGAGAAAGCGGAAGCCATTATTGCTGCGCTGAATGGTCAATATATCAATGGGCTGGTGACGGAAGAACAGACTGCCAGAGCGATGCTGGATTTGCTGCGCTGAACCCTGTATTTACTCTATCCGTGAAATAAGCAGAAAAAATTTGAGGTAAAGCTATACCCTATGGATTTCAAGATGGAACGCGGCGGCAAGGGAGCGAATCCCCGGGAGCATAGAGAACTATGTGACCGGGGTGAGTGAGTGCAGCCAACAAAGAGGCAACTTGAAAGATGACGGGTATATAAATTCAAAAAGTAATTGAACTGAGGATAGCATCATGAATCAACGCCGTAGTGTTAATCCATCGGGAAAATATCTGATGGCGCTTGATGCAGGAACAGGGAGTGTTCGTGCAGTGATATTTGATCTTGAAGGGAATCAAATAGCTGCGGGGCAGGCTGAATGGATACATCAGCCTGTACCTGATGTACCGGGTTCAATGGAGTTTGATTTAGCGACGAACTGGCAGCTCGCTTGCCAATGTATTCGCCAGGCGCTAAAAACCGCGCAATTGCCCGCCAGTGCTATTCAGGGGGTGGCTTCTTGCTCTATGCGGGAAGGTATCGTGCTTTATAACCGCAATGGTGAGCCGATCTGGGCTTGTGCTAATGTGGATGCGCGTTCCAGCCAAGAAGTGAGTGAATTGAAGGCGTTGTATGACAGCACTTTTGAATATGATGTGTATCGGTGTTCAGGGCAAACATTAGCGTTGGGTGCAATGCCTCGTCTGTTATGGTTGGCTCATCATCGCCCGGCTATCTATCGTCAGGCAGCCGCTTTAACCATGATCAGCGACTGGCTGGCAAATATGCTCAGTGGTGAATTGGCTGTTGATCCCTCCAATGCGGGTACGACAGGTATGCTGGATCTGGTGAGCCGTGATTGGCGTCCCGATTTACTTGAGATGGCAGGATTGCGTTCCGATATTCTTTCGCCGGTAAAAGAGACTGGGACCTTGTTAGGTTACGTCACGGAGAAAGCTTCTGCTCAATGTGGACTGAATATTGGCACACCGGTCATTATGGGCGGTGGTGATGTCCAACTTGGTTGTCTTGGTTTAGGTGTTGTTAAGCCAGCGCAGACTGCCGTTATCGGTGGTACTTTCTGGCAGCAGGTTGTTAATTTACCAGCGCCGGTTACTGACCCAAATATGAATACACGGATAAACCCTCATGTTATTCCCGGTATGGTGCAGGCGGAGTCCATTAGTTTCTTTACTGGCTTGACGATGCGTTGGTTTAGGGATGCATTTTGCGCGGAAGAAAAGCTGTTGGCGGAGCGTCTTGGCGTTGATACTTATAGCTTATTGGAAGATATGGCGGCCAGAGTCCCGGCGGGCGCTTATGGTGTTATACCCATTTTCTCTGATGTGATGCGGTTTAAAGCTTGGTATCATGCCGCACCTTCCTTTATTAACCTTTCCATTGATCCTGAGAAATGCAATAAAGCGACCCTATTTCGTGCGTTGGAAGAGAATGCAGCGATTGTCTCGGCCTGTAATCTGGATCTGATTTCTGCCTTTTCGGCAGTAAAACCGGATTCACTGGTATTCGCTGGTGGTGGTTCAAAAGGAAAATTATGGAGCCAGATTTTATCTGATGTGGCAGGGTTGCCGGTTCGGGTGCCGATGGTTAAAGAATCGACCGCTTTAGGCTGTGCAATTGCTGCTGGAGTGGGGGTTGGGCTTTATGATGCAATGGGGACGACAGGGGAAAAACTGGTGCGTTGGCAACATGAATATCAGCCAAATCCTGAACATTATGAAGTATATCAAAAGGCTAAACAGGATTGGCAGGCGATATATGCTGATCAATTAACGTTGGTCGATCATGGTTTGACAACTTCATTATGGAAAGCGCCGGGATTATAGCTTGCAATAAGTTGATCTGCCGTATTGCTGGGTGCGCTTGTGCTGATAGGCGACTTGTGCACCAAGTATTCCCTTAATTTTTTAATTAATTTTGCATGGATTGATGGTAATGGTTACTTGTCTCATGAAACCGTACTATTGTTTGGTTTTATTCAACTAAGAATGAATAGACATGTAGGAACAAAGACTTAAGTCTAGATTCTTGCTTATTAATCAGGTTGTAAAAATCGGATTAGGTTCTTTTTTAAACTATCTACTATTTTGAAAATTTGCCTTGTTGCTATTTACTATTGTGACGATAATCAAATTAGTTTTCTTGACTGATATAAATAATTAAACTACTTTTTAATAGCTACCCTGTATAAGCTAATTCAAAAAAATCGATTTAGCAGTTATCACGATATTTATGTAGTTAAGTTCCTTGTATGAGCTGGATCACACAAAAAGCCTTTTTAGAGCTGAAGATTAATATTGGCATAGTCTGTACATATTAAAAATATCTGAATTTTTAATAAACATTCATGAATGTTGCTTTATAAATTAAACTCTAAACACAAAGGACGACCACATGAAACTTGATGAACTATTTCTGCGTGCGCTTGCGCGCCAAGGTGTAACCAAATGCTTCGGTATTGTAGGCGGTGAAGCAGAGGCTATTAGATTTGCAAATCAAATTGGTATCGAATTCTTCCTTACAAGACATGAATTTACAGCTGGCATTATGGCTGATGTTTTAGGAAGATTTACAGGAAAACCGCAAATGTGCTGGTCTACTTTTGGTCCCGGCCTTACCAATATAGCGACAGGAGTATGTTCAGGAATATTAGATCGTTCTCCTATGATAGTAGCATCAGCTCAAATACCAAATGAACAGGCTAAGTACAACTTAACTCATCAATGTATTGATAATGTAAGTTTTATGAAGCCAATTACAAAGGTAAGTTTCCAGATCGAAGGTATTAAAGACATTCGACAAAAAATCCCTTCCGCAATAAAGGTATCTATTGATAAATTACCTGGCCCAGTTTATATGAGTATACCTATAGATGTCCTTAAGCAGGAAATCTCTGCTCAAGAAGCTGCTAATATTCTTGAAGGATTGCAAATACCAAAAAGAACGGAACCTGCGGCACCTGTAGTGGCTAATTTGGAAAAAGTAGCTAGCTTGGTAAATAATTCACGTTATCCAATGATCATCATTGGTAACCAGGCAGGGCACGAGCATACTTTGACTGCTATTCATCCAAAGAAAACTCTTGCCCGATAATCATCGCACCAACCCGCTTTTTTAAGCTTGTTCCTTTGGCTCGGTGCCCCGCAATCGCATTGTTTGACCAG